>QIKT01000152.1 GCA_003233095.1 Oceanospirillales bacterium
CAGAGCGGAGGTCACCGGGTAGTCATCGGTATCGAAGCCCCACAACGAGACCAGCCCACCAATGGCTGGATTGAAATGCCCCTCACTGCGTGATGACAACGCTGATGCGGCACGTAGCAAGTCCACCGTATCCACTTCCAGTGACAGGCCCTGACCTTGGGCAATCGCGTCATTGAGCCGAGTGATTTCGCTTGTCTGCCAGGGGTGCCAGCGATGGTGCCAATCCATCAACATCTGGTTGCTTGTGGTCAACAGATCGTTGGCCTGCTCTGATTCGAGACCATCGAGCGTAATGGATACTGTGGTACCAAAGGCTATGAATGTGGCGGAGTGTTGTGTCGAAACAGTAGCAGAGCCGTGACTGGTCCGATTGGACGCTGACTCAGGTGGACGATCGCAGGCAGGCAGAAACAACAGGACAATCAGGCCGAGCAGAACTGATTCAAGCTTGAATATGAAGCTCTTCCAGCAGGGCAAGCTGGGCGCTTTGCTGCTGATCAATGTCAATGATTTCAAAACCAACCCAGAACATGTTTCTGCTCATGGCGTCGTTGACCCATAATGATTCAACTCCCAGCTTGAAGGGCTGTTCGATGTCGGGCAGGCTGAAATGGACCCGAAACAGCGCTTCGGTGTCAAACTTCTGCCTGGTAATCAGCATCAACCCTTGCTCAGACAGATTGGCCAGTTGCCCAATCTGTTCGTTGGTCACCGCATCATAAACGGGAATAACCTCGTCAAAGATGTGTCGTTCGAGACGCCTCTGATCTTGCATTTTAGCCCCCGATTTGATCAAAACATTTGCTCCGTACCCCTCTTCAGTGTACCCCTAACCGGCAATAAAACAACCAGAGATCAGTCGCGCGTCAAGGTTCCCAGCTTCTTGAGTTGATTGAAAATGCTGCTCAGAGCCCGATCCATCAGAGGGCGTTTTCGCGGTATGAACATTCGGGCCTTGTCTTCATCCATCATGATTGCGAGATCATGCATGGTGATTTCTTCACAGGAGGCGCCCCGGTTATTGACCAGCATGCATCGATCTGTCACCGGGCTGTACCAGGCCAGTTTGCGGCGCACCCAGCCAACCGATTCAGTAAACGCCATTTCAAACCAGGTGCCAAATGACAGTTTTCGAAGCTTGCCCAGCATTCGGGTTTGGCCCGCACTCAACTTCGGCAAACTGGACTTCAGAATCGGGGCGGCTTTCTTGACTGCCGCCTTGAGGACTTTGGGTAACTGCTCGGTACTCTCCAGCAAGGCCGCCTTTTCTTCGGCAGACTGCGGAATTCGAGGATCGCTTGATACTGGCTTCACCAGGGGTTGCTGGCTGACTTCAGCGGCGGCCTGAGGCGCGCCGCCTTCCACCGATCGGGTGGCCTCGTGGACTTTGATGACGTCAGCGGTGACATCATCCGAAACCACTGAGGAGACTTTCGTCTCATCGCTGCTATCGGCTAGCGGGCTGGGTGATTCCGACTTGGTCGTGGCTTGCTTGCTCACCGGTTCTGCCAATGACCATTTGTGGCAGGCCTCCAGATTGGCCATCACGTCAGTGATGTCATTCTCGTAGTAACCGACCTGACTCAAGCCTCGTGTGAGTTGCTCATAAAACCAGTCCTTGCGGCTGTTGATGCGATCGCGGACTGAGGCATGCAGGTTTTCCTGAACCGATATGATGAGCATGTTGGCCACACCAATGGCCGAGTTCCATGCATCGCTCTTGTCGCCGTGACGCAACAGAATCAGTCCGAGGTAGTCGGCCCAGGGTTTTTCCAGAATCGAGCGGATAAACAGTGGCGGCTGATATTTTTCGATCAACTGATCAATGACCTGTTGGGCCTGACTCCTGGCCAGTGTCAGCCTTTCCTGACCCTGAATGGTTTCGACGTGTCGCTTTTCACTGATTTGCGAACGTCGATTGAGCAGCTTGATATGCTGATCCAGATCAGTGATCAGATCCTGAAAGACCGCCGTGTCATCGCTGTATTCCTTCAGGACATGTTCGGTTGCCGTCTGCATCTTGCCAAATGTTTTCTGATCTTCAGCGCTGTCACCTAACCATAATTCTCCGGCCTCTGCGACCGTGTTAAAGAGCTGTCGCGCAGGATGTTCGGAATTATCGAAAAATGCCTCATCCTCAAGCGCCACTCGCAGCAGGGGAATCTGCAGTTGATTGAGCAAGCCTTGCACCTTGCGATGTATGGTGCTCTCCTGCTCGACAAAATCGTACAGCATCTCGAAGATATCAAAGGTCTGATTATGCGTTTGACTCAAGGAATGAGACTGTCCACTGCCATCCTGAGAAGACAAGGCCTTGCCCAGGCTTGCCTTCAGGTCGGCGATGGAGCTCGGCGCATCCTGAGCGGTTCCTGCTGATGCCGCGCGGGTCTGCAGCTCGGAGAGAACCGATTGAAGTCGGTTACCTGGAACCGGTGGTGCCGATGAACTGGACGGTCGACTTCTGGACCTGAGCAAATCGCGGATTCCTGCGACCAGGGAACGATTTTCACCGGCGGGAAGTGGCACGGGTCGCCCCTGGTCTGCTTGAGATTGACCTGGACGATCGGTCGCGCGTCTCTGTGGAGCACCGGGCGGCTGCTCCGGCGGCTGCGTGTTGTCGGTCGGCGACTCATCCTGCACAGGATTTTCGTCGGTTCTACCAGAGCGTTTCGTTTTGTATGACGGCACCGCCGGTTGTAAATTCGGCAAAATATCCTCTTCGATCAGATACTCATTGATCGCCTGATAACAGACTCCCAGCGTGGTCTGAATCCGGGCATCAATCTCCTTGAACAGAGAAACACCCGGAAACGACTCGGAAATCATCTCGTTCATGCTGGAGTCAATGGCTTCACCCAGCATCATTGGGCCACAGGGGTTGGTTTCATCGTTGATTCGACGCCCGCCCTGATTGAGCACGGAGAAGCGTTCGTTGAGCGCATAGATTTGAGGTGAATAGCGAAGCTCCAGCTTGCTGACCATGCCCAGCAAGATCAGCTTTTCTTCGAGATCCTCGTCATCAATCAATTTCAGTTCCGATGGAGAATGCAAGGCACCGGGGTCCTCTTCTTCACTCGGTGCAACGCCATTGCTCATCGTCTTGAATCGAACAAGAATTTGCTGCTCCAGTCGATCAATGAATTCAGTCTGATGCTTTTGTAGCGCATCCCGACGGTTCAGCACGTCATTCTGAAGTTGAGTCGAAGAGGCCGATTCGGCCTTTCGGAACAGCTCTTCGGCCAGCGTTTCAATCGCTGGCGGAACCATTGTCAATATTGACTGGACGGTCAGGTCACAACAGTGCTTGAGCAACTGCTGTCGCCTGGATGGCTCTCCCACCATCCGATTATCGTCCGTAGAGCCCATCTGGCTGCCACCACTAGCCACCATGTCACCATTCCCGAGACTGAGAAGTCGGGCTAGTCTAGCTTATTTTTTGAGAGGTTGCAGGGACGTAGCAGTCGCATCACGAAATGGTGCGACAGCTACGATTCGCTTGACATACAAGCACCCTCTGATGCCGATCCCCCTTGCTGATCAGAAGGTCCAGGAGAAGGCGATGTATCCTGAACGCCCTGGCGTATTGAAGCCCTGAGCAAGCTGATAGTCTTGGTCGAGAAGATTTTCGATTTTCAACTCCATCACCGTCCTCTGCCCCAATGGCAAGCGTGAGCGTAGATTGACAATCGAATAGCTGTCCAGCGTGACCCCAAAGTCCTCTGCTTCACCACTGTAGAACACTTCAGCCCCCATGGAGCCGCCCGATTCAAGGCGATAATCCGCCGAGATCGAGGCTTTTCGATCGGGCCGTCTGAGCAATGACTGTTTGCTGCCTGCATCCTCGGCATCCTGCAGGGTGACAGAGCTCTTGACGTCCCAGATGTCATGCCGGTAAGCCCAGGCCAATTCCACACCAGTGATATCAGCCTCGGCGATATTGATCGCCTGGAAATCAGTTCCCGAGAATGAAATCAGATCATCAATCGAATTCTGATACGCACTGATTCGAACATGCTGCTGTCGGCCTGACCAATCCAGCGCCAGTTCGGAGCTTGCCGAAGTTTCCGGATTCAGGTCCGGGTTTCCGGCAAACAACCCGCCAAAACCCGGTGACAACTGTTCGCTCAGACTGGGTGCACGAAAAGCGGTGCCATGCGAGGCAATCAGTCGCCAGTCGTTGCTCAAGCTCATCGCCCAGGCCAGCCGCCCTGTCGTTTCACTGCCAAACTCACTGTTGTCATCGAGACGAACCGAAGCTTCCAGCTCATGCGCGCCATAGCTGGCTGACCAACCGGCAAATGCGGCCCGATTCTGTCGATCGCCCTGATAGGTCACCGAATTGTCAAAACTGTTCAGACTCAGACCTTCTTCATCGATCAGGGCCAATCCCGCTGTCACGCTGTGGCGACCGCTGATCAGCGTATTGATTTGCCAGTCCAGATCCAGTCGTTCGCTATCAAATTGAGAGAAGAATGCAGCTGTTTCACGATCTTCGTCTGCGTACCCCAGATTCAGTCGATGGCTCAATGCAGAGGTCAGTGCGCCACTCATGTTCAGGTTCAGTTGCACAGTTCGAGTGTCGCTGGCCCCCTGATCAAACTCGATCTGGTGATCATTGGCAAGAACCGTTGCCGTGATTTGCTGATCACCGATGCGTGTCCTGATCCCGCCGCTCAGTGAGGCATTCTCGAACCCATCATCATCCGGATCAAACGAAAATCCGTTCTGATTCTGCGCGGAAAACCCATCTAGTTCTCGCCACCCAACCGAGGCCCAGCTATCCATTCCATCACCGTCCCAGCGCCCTGAGTATTCGCCCGCTCGTTCATTGTATGATCCTGCCATCAGACGCAGGCTGTGCCCTTGAGGCTTTCTAGTAAAGATCTGAATCACTCCGCCGATCGCATCAGAGCCATAGAAACTGGCTGCTGGACCACGAACCACTTCGATCCGCTCGATCTGACTGACGGGCAAGGTCTCGAACGCGAACGCTCCGCTATGCACCGAGGCAACGCGCGTTCCGTCAATCATCACCAGCACATGATTGGAATTGCTGCCGCGAAGGAACACACTGGTTTGAGAACCTGGCCCACCGGTGCGACTGATATCAACACCCGGCAGACGTCGCAACAGCTCAAGCAGATCAGAGGCCGCCGAGCGTTCGATATCTTCCCGAGTCAGCACATCGGCACTGGCCAGTACTTCATTGAGGTTGGCTTCGAGCCGGGTGGCGGTAATGATCAGCGGCTCCTGGACCATCGCAGCGTCTGCAGCAGGGTCCTGCGCAAGCGTCATCGCCGGTACGGCAAACGCTGCAAGAAACAGACATCGGCCAACCCGGCTGGCCTGGTGAGGTGCATTTTTATTCATGATTGAACTCCCGTGAGTCACACTGATACGAGAGTTGCTGTGGGGTAAGAAATCGAATTGGATTTCCAGTGTCGCCCACCGCAACACTTTGCCAAAATGGCTGTAACAGGCCGGTCTCCGGGCTTGTGAGCATTGGACTGATTCCCTTCCCACGGAGGTCTCCGCAGTGGAATGAATCAGTCCCCTCAATCACCGTTGCGGGGGCAGCACTGGATTTGCACCAGTTTCCCGTTTCACCAGCACCTCTGCTGACACCTGATACGGGTGACCGCTGGCAAGCCAGACGGTCAGGCGGCGAAGACTAGCACTGCGCCCGGACGAATACCAGCAGACCATCAGGACCTGCAGACCAGTGCTGACTTGCTGGTACTGGATGACTGTGTTTCAATTCAGCCAGATGACAGATTGGAGAGATCCATGATTGATCCGGATGGTTACCGACCGAACGTCGGCATCGTTCTGGCTCGTGAAGATGGACGGCTTTTCTGGGCTCGGCGCATTCACCACGATGGCTGGCAATTTCCCCAGGGAGGCATGGCAACCGATGAAACACCGGTTGAAGCGATGTACAGAGAACTACGAGAAGAAACCGGTCTGCGACCGGAGCATGTCACGATTCGTGCCGAGACTCCGGGCTGGCTGCGCTATCGACTGCCCAATAAGTACTTGAGACGCGCGAGCAAGCCCTTATGTCTGGGCCAGAAACAGGTCTGGTTCCTGCTGCAGCTGACCGCATCGGAGGAGCACCTCGACCTGGAGGCGCATGGATCACCAGAATTCGATGCCTTCAAATGGGTGGATTACTGGTACCCGGCTCACAATGTGGTGCATTTCAAGCGTCGCGTCTATCGACGCGCCTTGCGCTTTTTCGAGCCGCACATCGAACCTGAACCGACCCCAACCAGTCGCACCGGTTCAGCAGGATGACTGACAAGGATCGATCATGCGGGCTCAGAACTGGTAACGGATTCCCACCAGTCCGGTCCGGTTTCTCGCGGCTCGCGCCCCATAGGGCTGTCGTCCAATGATGGCATCGTTTTCAGTCAGGTTTTCGATCCGCCCGAACAGGCTGATGTCGGCATTCAACTGAAGCTGGGCAGAAAGATCGACAATGGTTGAGGGTTCGGTTGATTCGAACACACCGCAGGAGGCACGAGTGCAGGCTTCATCGGTATATTTCGCACTCAGATAACTGGACCAGCGATTGCCTTCCAGACCCAGTCGAGCGGCGAGCTGATGACGTGGAATATAGGGCAGAGAATCACCACGGCTGACGTCTCCAAAAAACTCTGTATCGGCGATATCAGTGTCAAATTCGCCATTAATGAACGTATAGCTAAGCATCAGTGGCATGGACAGGTCTGCGACGCTGACCGACTGCTTCAACAACACTTCCAGACCCTTGACCGTCGCCGCATCACCGTTGAAGGCGTCGCCGATTTCGCAATCAGATCCCGATGAAGACGTACAGACGCCAAGCAGGTTTTCATAGTCACTCATGAAGCCGATCACTTCGGCCTTGAAACTGCCGCGAGCATAGCGCAGTCCCAACTCATAGTTGATCGCTTCTTCCGGTTCCACGCCGGGTGCATTGGTCGGCGCGCTAAATCCCTTGTGTGCGCCAGCGAGAAGTGTCAGGTCTGGCGAAACCTGATACAAGACGCCCATTCCTGGCAGGGCAATGGAGGTATCATTCTGACGGCTACTACGCAGGTTGCCTTCGGTTCTCAGCGAAGGATCATCGGTCAAGCCGGCTCGTATTTCGTATCGAATACGATTCTGCTCGATGGACTCATAACGGACTCCCGGCGTGAAGGTCCAGCGCCCAGCTTCGATGCGGTCATAGATGTGAAAGGCGAGGGCCTCGGCCGTTTGAATGCGGTTACCTGCATTGCCCAATAACCCCAGATCATCAAGCACCAACTCTCCATTAATCTGGGTATAGGTGCTGTTTCGCTGCAGTCGATCCTCTTCGTCTTCGTGATATCGAAACCCCACCTCCAACGCATGATCAAGACCCCACCAGTTGGCATCCATTTTGGCCCTTAACTGGATGCCCTGAGAGTAATATTCGCGGGCATTCGACCGCAGCTGAATCGCACCGTCGGTGGTGTCGGCTGTTCCATCCAGAATGGCTTGAATATCGACGCTGCTGAAGCCGTCATGATCCTGTCCCTGATTGACAGCCTGAATGATGTTGAACCAGCTGGTTCGGTCAAAGTCAGCCGCCGAGTCACTGCCGTTGAGGTCAATGCCCTCGGTTTTGAACCAATCTCGGTAGAACTCATTGCGATAGGCAGTCGCGCCGAGGCTGACTCCGGGCAAGTCAATTCGATACCGAGCAGTGAATCCCTTGTGTCTTGTGTCGATCTGATCCAGTTCGGACAGGCCATATCGGCGTGTTGAATCCTGATTCAGGTCCTGATCGGTCAAGCCCAGATAGCTTTGCTCGGACTGTTCGGTCGAGTACTGCAGCTTCAGCTCAAGCTCCTGATAGGGATTGTCCAGATCCGTGCTGTGCCAGAGAAACTTGGCCAGATAGTCACGCTTGTCCAGACCCGTATCACGATCACTGCGATCAATATCCTGATAGCCGTCCGATCGCCACTGATGCGTTTCTAACAGATAACCGAAACCGTCTTGATGATCGCCGTAATTCAGCAGTCCCCTGACCGTTCGATCTTCGCCCACTTCTGCGGATAACAAACCTTGCTGTTCGGTCGGTATGGGGGTTGAAATCATGTTCAGCGCACCGCCAATGGTATACGGCCCCTGTGTGATTGCTGCCGGCCCCTTGAGCACTTCAAATGCCGAGAACCGACCTGGTGTGGGAAAGTAGTAGGCTGACGGTGCCGAATAAGGCGCTGGCGCGATCAGGACATTGTCCTCCAACAAGGTAATGCGGCCACTGCGCTCGGTGGCCACGCCGCGAATGCTGATGTTGGGACGCAGTCCATAGCCATCTTCACTCTGATAGGACACTCCTGGGACTTCGGCAAGGATTTTGTTGATCTCGCTGTAGCCGGTCTGCCTGAGCACATCTTCGCCGATGATCGTGGCTGAGCCCGTCACCTGATCCGGTGATCCGGACTCCCCGAGAATGGTCATTGAACCCAGCGTATTCACAGAATTACTCTCGGAGCTGGTCTCCTCAGGAGTTTGCCCATTGATCTGGGTCCAGATCAGGGCTGCCATCACGATTGATTGCATACATCGGGCTCAACATGAATTGATGCGACAATGATAATGAGAATCATTCTCAATATCAATCTTATTTTCATTCGTGTTTCGATTGAGTCGGATCGATCAATACAGCACACACAACAACGCCCCGAAGTGCGGGGCGTTGATTTGTTCGAGCCAGTGGCTCGACGATGGGAGTCGGACTGACCTCAGTTGGAGGCGCTCTTGCCCTTGAACTTGACGTTCGATGCAGTCATCCGGTTGCTGGTCATGCTGATCATGTCACTGATGATGCGAATGCTTTCTTCCAGCATGATGTCACTGCGAGGTGCCTCGTCTTCTTCCTCTTCGGTGGCATCATCAGCATCACTGACGTCATTCTCTTCTGGAAGCTGAGCGGCAATCTCCGCCAGAGTATCAGTGCCCTCTTCGGTATCGGTCAGCTTGGTGACAGAATCAATTTCTACCTGGTCCGTCAGAGCTTTCAGCTTGTCCTTGCGCATCTGACGACGGTCTTCGTCTTCCTTCAACTGCTCTCGACGCTTGCTTTCCAGCAGTGAGACGGTGGTCTTGTCCTGAGCTTCATTGAACAGACGAATGTCTTCGAGCAGGAACTGAAACTCGGGATCATTCTTGACGCGTCGCATCGAGCGATCATTCACCGCAATCAGAACGTCGGTCATGTCCTGATAAATCTCATAGCGCGCAGGTTTGATGCTGCTCCATGGCAAGGCGTTATCGAGAGACGATTCACCGTATTCGCCACCCGCCGTCGCTGTAGGGAACTCGATGTCCGGGATCACGCCCCGATTCTGCGTGCTGCCGCCATTGATCCGGAAAAACTGCGCCACCGTCAATTTCAGCTGACCGAAGCGGACCTCACTACGTCGGAATTGATTCTGATCCAGATTGATCAGATGCTGCACAGTGCCCTTGCCGAATGTCGGTTCGCCGATGACCACACCGCGGCCATAATCCTGAATGGCCGCCGCGAAGATTTCTGATGCCGAGGCGGAATTGCGATCCACCAGCACCGCCAATGGCCCTTCCCAGGTAATAGTCTTGTTGCGATCGGCGTTGATATCGATGCGGCCTCGGCTGTCCTTGACCTGCACGACAGGACCGCTTTCGATAAACAAACCGGTCATATCGGTGGCTTCGATCAGAGAACCGCCGCCATTGCCACGCACATCGACAATAATCGCGTCAACGCCTTCTGACTTCAGCTTCTGGATCAGTCGCTTGGTGTCCCGGGTGGAACTGCGATAGTCCGACTCGCCTCGCTCATGGGCAGCAAAATCATGGTAGAAGGCAGGCAAATCGATCACGCCCACCTTGTAGCTGACCTCATTATTCTTGAATTCGTAGACGTCACTCTTTGCGGCAGATTCTTCCAGCTTGACCTTGTCACGGATCAGATCAATAGCGACCAGCTCGCCGTCGAGGCCGCTTTTGCCGGGCAGGACATCGAGATGGATTTTGGTTCCTGCTTTGCCTCTGATCAAGGCGACGACGTCATCAAGACGCCAGCCGCGCACATCAACAATCTCTTCGGCACCCTGGCCTACTCCGATAATTCGATCGCCGATTTTCAGCGTGCCATCCATATCCGCCGGTCCACCGTTCACTATCGTGCGAATGACGGTATATTCACCGTCCTGTTGGAGTACGGCCCCAATGCCTTCGAGGGACAAACGCATGGCGATATTGAAGTTGTCAGAAGCACGTGGCGCCAAGTAGGAAGTATGCGGTTCAATGGATAACGCGTATGAGTTCAGATAGAGCTGAAAGACGTCCTCTGAGTCGAGCTGGGCGACCCGATGTTGTTGGTCAAAATAGCGCTTCTTCAACAGGTCCCTGATCGAATCATCGTCCTTGTCCGTCAGGCGAAGTCTGAGCACATCGTTCTTGACCCGCTTGCGCCAGATGTCATTGAGCTCGGACTCGGAGTCAGCCCATTCCAGTTCGCGGCGATCCAGCTCCAGATCTTCATCCACTTTGAAATCAAATTGGTGCTCCAGCGTGTCCAGAGCAAAATCCATCCGCTCGCTGACCCGCTGCGAATAGATATTGAACAGGTCATAAGCCGGAGTCAGATCGGAGTTGCGCATCGCATCGTCCAGAGTGGTTCGATACGCTTCGAAAAATTTGATATCGCTGGCGGTCAGGTAGATGCGGCCCCCATCAAGACTTTTCAGATATCGGTCGAGGATCATCGATGACATCTGATCATCCAGCTTGGTCGGCCGGTAGTGCCTCGAGCTCAAGAATGTGGTGGTGTTTCGGGTGGCATCACTGAAGTGAGCTTCAGGTTTGAGAAGGACCGACGTTTCCTCGGCATTCTTGGCGGTCAGGCCAGCGGACAATGTGGCAGCTACCAGACAGACCAACAGGCGGGATGATCGATTCATACAACTTCTCCTAAATGACAGCAAATTGGACCGCACAACTCAGGGTTTGGTTTCATTCGCTGCGACAATGACTCTGATCAGAGCATCCGATTCACTAACTCGCAACGGACTGACCTGACATGCTTTCAGTCTGACATAAAAAATCTTACCCTGACATAGGTCAAAGGACTGTAAACGCAATAAAGTTCACATTTGCGCAATGACACTGGTGTCAACACGCTGACAACCGAACTGTCAGCCAGTCGGAAGACCGACCAACCCGGACTCCTCGGCCATCTCATCGGCGTGAAATGATGATCTGACCAGCGGTCCACTGGCCACATGAGTGAACCCCATCGCTTCGCCGGTGACACGAAGCTGATCAAATTCTTCAGGGGTCCAGTAGCGCATCACCGGATGATGAAACTTGCCTGGTTGCAGATATTGCCCAATGGTGATCATGTCCACATCATGGGCACGCAAATCTCGCATCACGCCATGAACCTGCTTGAGCGTCTCCCCAAGCCCCAGCATGATGCCTGACTTGGTTGCAACTTTCGGATGTTGTTGTTTGAATTTTTTCAGCAGGTCCAGCGACCACTGATAATCAGCGCCCGGGCGCACCTGCGGATACAGTTCAACGACCGTTTCCAGGTTGTGATTGAATACGTCCGGTGGCGAGTTGGCCAGAGTGTTCAGCGCTCGGTCCATGCGTCCCTTGCCGCGAAAATCAGGGGTTAGAATTTCGATCAGTATGCCTGGGCTGCTAGCCCTGACTTGCTCGATGCACTCAACAAAATGGGCCGCTCCCCCGTCACGCAGATCATCGCGATCGACCGAGGTGATGACCACATACTTCAGCCCCATGTCTCGAATGGAACGAGCCAGGTTGACCGGTTCATCAGAATCGACCGGCAGCGGCCGGCCATGGGCGACATCACAGAAGGCACAGCGCCGAGTGCAGATTTCGCCTAGAATCATGAAGGTGGCCGTGCCCTTGCTGAAACACTCATGGATATTCGGGCAGGAGGCTTCTTCGCACACGGTGAACAGCGAGCCCTTGCGCAACTTCTGCTTCAGCTCCTGCACGGCGTTACCAGCCGGGATGCGAATGCGAATCCAGTCCGGTTTTCTGAGGACAGCTTGATCCGAATCAAACACAAACGGATTGCGAGAAATTTTGCCCTCGCCAGTCTGCTTCAGGCCAGTAATTGTCACCGGGGCTGTTTGAGCACTGGACCGAGGGGTCGCCGATCGTGTGGATTTGTCAGTCATGCGATTCGTTCCTCATCGGTCGCCCGGGCGACCCGTTGCAATTGAGTCAGAATACAGTGGACCAATGATGAATCGACCACGGCCACTCCCTGCTCGGATATTTTTTGTTGCCAGATCATGGCGGCTTCGTTACGCAACTGAGTCACCTCGAGGTTAGCGTAGCCGCAGGGATTGATGCGTGAAAATGGCTCCAGCTCCATATCGATATTGAATGCCAGACCGTGGAAAGACTTGCCACGGCGAATTCTCAGCCCTAGCGCGGCAATCTTGGCATCGTTGACATACACGCCCGGAGCCTTTTCTTTACGCTGAGCCAGGACTCCGAATCCGTCCAGGCAATTGATGACAGCCTGCTCCAGACAGGTGACCAGGTCACGAACTCCCAGCGACATGCGGGTCAGGTCCAGTAGTGGATACAGAACCCGTTGGCCAGGTCCGTGATAGGTCACCTGACCTCCACGATCCACTTGAATCAGGGGGATGTCACCGGCGGCAAGCACATGCGACCGATCCCCGGCCTGGCCGAGAGTGAAGACCGGAGGATGTTCGACCAGCCAGAACTCGTCGGCCGTCTCAGGGCCTCGGGAATCGGTGAAAGCCTGCATCTCGCGCCAGACCCCTTCATAGTCACGCAGACCCAAATGTCGAATCACAATGCCCTGGTCGGCTACAGCGTCCACAGCACCACGTCAAGGTCGCTGAGCGCCTGATAGATCTGCTCCAGATGCTCACGGGAGTTCACATCGACCGGGACCGTAATCGATCGGTATGTGTTGTTGCTGGATTGCCGACGCCGTATCAGCTCGACGAACATGCGCTCCTGATGCGCGCTGATCACGTCGATGACCTGCTGCTCGAACTCGTCCTGGTTGGGGCCCATGACCTTGACAGGGTAGTTGCAGGGAAATTCCAGGCCAGGGGCCACAATACTCATTGGCCAGCCTTACTCATCATCGTAAAACCACAGCGATATCGAATCACTGAAACGGGTCCAGAATCCACCTTCTGCTGCAGAATCAAGCGCGTACAAGGGCGTACTTGAGTATTCCTCACCGGAGAGCAAAATGCGCAGGCGCCCGACCTCGGCATCCTGATCGATAGGCGCGGTCAGCACGCGGCGTGTTTCTATGCGAGCCTGGAGATTGTCATACTGTCCACGAGGAATCGTGACATACAGATCATCATGGATTCCCAGCGGAATGGACTCGCGATCGCCCTTCCAGACTTTCGCTTCTGTCAGTGATTTACTGCCGTCAAACAGCGAGTGTGTCTCGTAGAAACGGAACCCGTAATTCAGCAGTTTCTGACTTTCATCAGCACGAGACTTTTCGCTGTCTGCACCCATCACCACGCTGATCAGCCGCATGCCGCCGCGAGATGCTGACGAGGCCAGACAGTAACCCGCTGCATCGGTATAGCCTGTTTTCAGGCCATCGACCGCCGGATCACGCCACAACAGGTTGTTTCGATTGTGCTGAACGATCTCGTTGTAGGTGAATTCCTTTTCCGAATACCAGCGATAGTAGTGCGGAAACTCTCCAATGATGGCCGCTGACAAGGTGGCGATGTCGCGCGCGCTGGCATAGTGATCGTCCTGACTGAGCCCGGTTGGATTGGCAAAACGACTGTTCTGCATGCCCAATTCCTGAGCATAGCGATTCATGATACTGGGAAACACGTCGACAGACCCTGCGATATGTTCGGCCAGCGCCACGGAGGCATCATTTCCGGACTGAATGATCATGCCCTTGAGCAGGTCCTCGATGGTCACTTGCTTGCCCACTTCGATGAACATCCTGGAGCCACCGGTCTTCCAGGCATTCTCACTGATGGTGACCTCGTCAGTCAGAAGCAGATTGCCCTTTTCCAACTCGTGAAACACAACATAGGCCGTCATCAACTTGGTAATACTTGCCGGGTCAACGCGCATATTCGGGTTTTTCTCGGCGAGCACCACGCCACTATCAGCATCCATCAGAACATAGTTGCGAGCCGCCAGTTGTGGTGCAGCGGGCACGGGCATGACCTGGGCCAAAAGCGAATTTGCCCATAGCAGAACGCAGAACATCGCGGTTGTCAGTGTTGTTTTTTTCAAAGTTTTTTAAAAGCCGAGCAGAAGCCCGAACTGTCTCCATGTTGAGTCTCGCAAGAGCATTATGCCCCCGCAGGTCGGCGTTCAGTCACACATCTCACAACTCAGAGTATAGCCACAGGGTGTCGTCTGCGACATGTCCGATTCATGACACACGGTCACTGGAATACTACTTTGGGTTGATTCAGACCCATTGCAACAATCTTCTCGCTGAGTTGATCGGCCACCGACTCGCTTTCCAGCGGACCGATCTGAACTCGATGAATCGGCTGCCCCGGTGACAACTCGCCACTGAGCACTTGTGCCGATTCGATTCCAGCTGTCTTCAGCTGCCGAACCAGTCCCAGCGCATTATCGCGCATCGAGAAGGCTCCGACCTGCAAATAGACGAAGGTTGCGCTGACCACATCGGGCCGTGCCATATCTACACCGTCATGAGGTAGCAAGGTTCGCATCTCCACTTCAGCCACGCCGTCATTGATCATGTCCAGCTTCTGAGCCGCGGCATAGGACAGATCGATAATCCGCTCACCAACGAAGGGGCCCCGATCGTTGATCCTGACAATCACGGTACGCTGATTCTTCAGATTGGTCACCCGCGCATAGCTGGGCAATGGCAAGGTCTTGTGTGCCGCACTGTAGGCGTACATGTCATAAACTTCCTGATTGGAAGTCAGTTTGCCGTGAAACTTGGGTCCATACCAGGATGCAAGACCCGTCTCGCTGTAGCCTTCGCTGCGGGCCAGCACTCGGTAGGTGTCACCTGCAACCCGGTACGGCGAGTGATTCCCGACCGGACTCAGGGGCTCGATGATGGGCGTTGGCTCAATCCTGGGTACGCTTGGCGGCGAGATTGCAACCGCTGGCTCGGTCACAGGCTTCTGCGGCTGCTGACCACAAGCCACCAGAAGAACGACCCCGATCAGCAATCCACCTCGAAGTGACTCAGCGCGCATCGTACGCTTCTCTCAACTGCTGACTGAGCTGATGGACCGCCATTGAGTACAGCGCACTGTGGTTATAACGGGAAATCACATAGAAATTATCCAGCCCTATCCAGTACTCTATGCCCGAGGTTTGCTGCAGAGCGATCAGCGTTGCCGGGGTCTGTGCATCCAGTTGAGTTGGGATTTCGTAACCCCACTCCTCCAGTTGAACCAGGGAATAGGCCGGCTTGAGTGGCGGCTTGTCGATGATTCGGGCACTGGACTTGGCTGAACTGGGGAAGGCCACCGGTTCACCTGGTTTCCAGCCGTGCTTGTGAAAATAATGCGCCACACTGGCGATGGCATCCTGTTCGGGGCTCCACAGATTGCGCTTACCGTCGCCATTGAAATCCACCGCATAGTATCGATAACTGCTGGGGATGAACTGTCCATAGCCCATGGCGCCAGCATAAGATCCCTTGACCGTGTTGATGTCCAGATCCTCTTCACCAACCAGCAGCATGAATTGGGCGAGCTCCTTGGTGAAGAACTTCGAACGCCTCGGATAATGAAACGCCAGTGTCGCTAACGCATCTAGCACCCGATAGCTGCCGGTAATCCGACCATAGGATGTTTCAACACCGATGATCGCGACCATGATCTCCTGGGGTACACCATATTTCTCACTGACCTGATCCAGCACCGCCTGATGCTCGTCCCAGAAGGTCAAGCCGTCGCGGAGTCTGCGCTCAGTCATGAAAATCGGTCGATACTGATGCCAGGGCTTGGATTCAGCAGGACGGGTGATCGCATCAATGATGCTCTGCTGATAGTCGGCCTGATCAAGCCATTGCTCGACCTGTGCTGCATCGAATTGGTGGTCATTGACCATGGTCTGCACAAATGCGACAGCGCCCGGATGACGAGTCTCCAGTGCAGTCTCGGCCTGCAGTGATCCACATGTTCCGGCGCTCATGAGCGTGGCCAGGGTCAAACGTCTGAAAAAGGAAGATCGTGATTGCATCATTTATCTGTCACTCGATATGAATTTTCTGTGGGCATATATGGACATGATGACCCCAAAGCCTGCCATCAGGCTGACCATCGATGTTCCACCATAACTGACCAGTGGCAAGGGTACACCAACCACGGGCAGCAATCCGCTGACCATGCCGGCGTTGACCGCAACGTAGACGAAAAACGTCAGCACCAGTGCGCCTGACAGCAGCCGCGAATAGCAATCCTTGGCGGCCATCGCGATCACCAGTCCTCGCCAGATGATGAGCATGTACAAACTAAACAGGACCAGAACACCCATCAGACCAAATTCTTCAGCAAAGGTTGCGAGAATGAAGTCGGTGGATTTCTCAGGCAGGAATTCCAGATGCGCCTGAGTGCCCTGTTGCCATCCCTTCCCGGTCAAACCACCCGAACCCACTGCGATCTTGGACTGGATGATATTCCAGCCTCGGCCCAGCGGATCTGCCTCAGGGTCGAGAAACATCAGCACCCGGTTTTTCTGATACTCGTGCATGGCGTTCCACAGGATTGGACTCAGCGCAGCAGCGGCAACCGCCAAACTGATGATCAGACGCCAGCTCAGCCCCGATAGAAACAACACGAATAATCCACTGATTGCGACCAGGATGGCTGTTCCGAGATCCGGTTGCTGGTAGATCAGCACCGCTGGAATGACCACGATCACCAGGCTGCTGAGCGTGGTCCTGAGACTGGGAGGATAACTGCGCGAATGCAGGTACCAGGCCATCATCATCGGTACACTGAGCTTGAGCAGTTCGGAGGGCTGGAAACGAGCCACCCCCAGGTTGAGCCAGCGCTGCGCGCCTGTGCCCACTCCTGCGAAGGCAACGATCAACAGCAGCACGATACCAACGACATACAAGAACGGGGTCAAGTGTCGCATCTGGGTCGGCGGCAAATGCGAGATGACGAACATCACGGCCAAGCCAATGAGGAAACGCACCCCCTGCTTGATCACCAGCTGACTGTCGCCCTCAGAAGCGCTATACAGAATCACCATACCCAACGCCACGGTGGCCATGATCAATCCCACCAGCGGCCAGTCCAGCCGGGGTCGGTTGAACATCCTTCGGCTCATGCGCTGCAGTGACTGGGCAGCAATCATCGCATCTCTCGCCTGAGCTGGACCTTCGGGTCATGAAAACTAATGACCTGATCATCGGCAATGGGTGCCTTCAGCCATGCATCAATCACCTTGCGAGCAATCGGCGCGGCAACTGACGACCCGCCGCCACCATGTTCGGCAATCACGGCCAACGCGATGGTCGGCGCATCAGCCGGTGCAAAGGCGATGAACAGGGCATGATCGCGAAGGTGCTCTGCGACTTCCTCGGCATTGTATTTTTCACCTTCTTTGAGTTCGTAAACCTGAGCAGTCCCGGACTTGCCAGCAATCCGGAAGGGAGGGTCATCGGCGGCAATGGCTCGTGCCGTTCCACGCACCCCATGAACCACCCCTTCCATGCCCTGAATGACCAGCTGCCAGTTCTCTGCATCGAGAATGGGCACCGTGGTTGATGGATATTCGGGGTATTGCAGCACACCACTCTGCGGGTTCTCGACCGCTCGCAGCAGATGCGGCTGCACCATGCGACCGCGATTGGCCATCGCTGCGGTGGCGTTTGCCAGCTGCAGCGGCGTGGTCACCATGAAGCCCTGACCGATGCCAAGAATGACCGTTTCACCGGGAAACCAGGGCAAATTACGGTGCGCCCGCTTCCATTCACGCGAGGGCAGAACACCGGAAATTTCGCCATACAGATCAAGACCAGTGGGCGCACCAAAGCCGAAATCATCCAGATAGTCATGAATTCGATCGATGGTCAGATCAACCGCCAGCCGAAAAAAGAAGACATTGACCGACTGTGCCAGCGCCTCCACCACATCCACAGGGCCATGACCGCCAGGATTCCAGTCGTGGTACCTTCGCGCCTGATCGGGCAACTGATAGTAGCCAATTGAATTGACGATTGTGTTTCGATCAATCTCGCCCAGCTCAAGCCCGGCCAATGCCATGAAGGGTTTGAGTGTTGACCCGGGTTCATAGCCACCCTGCAGGGCGCGGTTGAACAAAGGTTGATCCGGTGAATCGAGCAGCGCCCGATAATCCCGAGTGCTGATGCCGTTGACGAACAGATTCGGGTTGTACGACGGGGCACTGACCAACGCCAACACCTCACCAGTCGCTGGGTCCAAGGCCACGACCGCACCGTTGCGATCGCCCAGCGCTTCGACGGCCGCTAGCTGCAGTACGGCATCAATGGTCAGATGCAGGTTCATGCCGCTGCGCTGCGGTTCTGATTCGAGCACATCGATGACTCGCCCCTGAGCGTTGGTTTCGACCTGCTGGCGACCTCCCTTGCCATGCAGAAACGCTTCGTAATACCGCTCGACTCCCGATTTTCCGATGTGCGTGGTCGCCACGTACTCGCGGGCATCGACACGATTCAGATCGGATCGGTCAAGCCGACTGACGTAACCAATGACGTGAGCAAAGCTGTGGTCAAAGGGATACTGACGAGTCTGATAGGCGACCACATTGACACCGGGAAACGCATGTCGGTTGACTGAAAATCGAGCGACCTCGACCTCCTCCAATTGCAATCGAAGCGGGATGCTCTGAAAACTGTGGCGCGCCATGCGAAGTTCCCGAAACTTCTCCAGATCGTCCTGACCCAGCTCGATAATATCCGCCAACCGCTCCAGCGTATCGGCCAGATCATCCACCTGCTCGGGAATGATTTCGAGACGATAGGCAGGCCAGTTATCTGCCAGCACCACGCCGTGCCGATCCAGAATCAATCCTCGATTCGAGGGACGGGGAATGATCTTGACCCGATTCGACTCCGAACGTGTGGTGTACTCCTCATGTTGGAAAATTTGCAAATGCACAAATCGCCAGATCAGCACCACAAAACAGACCAGAACAATGGCAAAGGCGCTCAGAGCTCTGGAACGAAATCCCTCCCGCTCACGGGCCATGTCACGCAGTCGATGAGTCCGGCGTGGCTTCATCAGGCAGACCCTCGCGCCTGACGTCGAATCAAATCCATGATCAGAATCAACCAGGGCCATGTCACCATCGCGACGAAGGGTGCGATCAAAATCCACCAGCCCGGAGTATGGCCGTAGACCAGCGCATGAATCCAGGTATAGATGATTCGGTCATTGAGCAGAACGACCATCACCACGATCGCCTGCTGCCAGAGCCTGAAAAACCGCAGTCGGAGACGAAACCGGTGGACGATATAGGTCGCGATCACCAGACCCAGGGCGTGCTGGCCGAGCAATGTGCCGGTCAGAAAATCGAGTAGAATACCGGCCGCAAATGCCCAGCCCATAGTCATCAAGCCCGGCGCCTCAATCGCCCAGTAGATGACAAACATGGCGACCCAGTAGGGTCGGAACCACTCCGCCGTTTCCGGAAGTGGCAAAATGGTCAGGACCATCGCGACCAACAGGCTGATAACCATCATCCGATAGCTCAGCTGATTACGCGCCATCGACCACCTCTGTCTCTCCTGGAGCCGGCGGAGTGAGCAAAGGTGCATCGGATTGACGATGCTGCTCCGGCCAGATGACCAGCACCTGATGAATGCGGCCCAGATCCGCCGCCGGACGAGCGGTAATCGTCAGAAAGGCGTCGTCGTCTTCACGTGAGACTGTCAGCACACTGCCCACCGGGATGCCCGTCGGAAATCGATCACCAAGCCCTGAGGTGACCAGCAGGTCCCCGGCCACAACGTCGGCGCTAATGGGAATATCGCGGAGCTCTATCTGATCAGTCCGACCAATGCCATAGGCAATGCCGCGCAGACCGGTCCGATTGATGGTGACCGGAACCGCATGGCTGGGATCGCTGATCATCAGTGCGCTGGACAGAATGGGGGTCACTTCGAACACCTGACCCACGATGCCATTCGCATCCATCAGAGGCTGACCTTCATACAGACCGTCACGTTGCCCTCTTGAAATGGCAATACGATGGCTGTATGGATCCAGGTCAAAATCCAGAATATCAGCCAGCAAGGTTCGGTCCGGCATTCTGGGTTCGGCACCGAGCAGCGCGCGCAGTCGTTCGTTTTCGCGTTCAACCGACTCCAGCCGGGCCATCCGGGAACGCGATTCGAACAACGCCTGTTCGAGCTTGCGGTTCTCACTCATTGTGGAGGAATGTTTCAGCCAGGTGCGGCTCAGCCACTCACCGGCACGGGCAGGCAGCTCAACGGTATAAATCAAAGGATACACGACAATGGACAGCTGAGACTTCAGCCGATGGATGTAACCACCATGCTGATCAGCCAGCATCAAACCGATGGCGCACAAGACATAGATGACCACCCGCAAGGCACCCGCAGCCGTGCCGACATTCAGCCCCGAATCGTTACGTAGGCTATCGATGGCCGCCTCCATGGCTTGAGGAGCGGGTCATTCTCTCTATCGACCGCTTCAGTTAAACGAGAAAATGTCATCTCCATGCTCGTCCATCAGCTCCATGGCACGGCCGCCACCGCGGGCTACGCAGGTCAGCGGATCTTCGGCGATCAGAATGGGCAGACCGGTTTCTTCCATCAGCAATCGGTCCAGGTCA
This sequence comes from Oceanospirillales bacterium, assembly GCA_003233095.1. GTDB lineage: Bacteria > Pseudomonadota > Gammaproteobacteria > Xanthomonadales > SZUA-38 > SZUA-38. The sequence goes on from QIKT01000152.1 coordinate 20,869, forward strand.
CGCAGTAGCGCACCACCACCGGTCAGCACAATGCCGCGCTCGGCCACGTCCGCACACAATTCCGGTGGCGTCTGCTCCAGTGCTGTTTTAAGAGCGCCCGCAATTCCCATCAGGGGTTCATGCAGGGCCTCGAGAATTTCATTCGAGTTGAGGGTGAAGACTCGCGGGACACCTTCGGCAAGATTCCGCCCTGAAACATCCAGTTCTCGAACCTCCGAGGAAGGATAGGCACAACCTATTTCGACCTTGATGCGTTCTGCGGTCGCCTCTCCGATCAGCGTGCCGTAATTGCGCCGAACATAGTTGATGATGGCTTCATCAAATCGGTCCCCGCCGATGCGAACCGATGCGGAATAAACAATGCCGTTCAGTGACAACACCGCAACTTCCGATGTGCCACCACCGATATCCAGAACCATTGATCCACGTGCTTCATGAATGGGTATACCTGCACCTATGGCGGCGGCCATGGGTTCTTCGATCAGATAGACCTCACGGGCACCCGCACCTTCAGCTGACTCCTTGATGGCTCGCCGCTCGACCTGGGTGGAGCCGCATGGCACACAGATCAGTACCCGTGGGCTCGGATGAAAGAGACGGTTGCGGTGCACTTTGCGGATGAAATGCTGAAGCATTTCTTCGGTCATGGTGAAATCGGCAATGACGCCATCCTTCAGCGGTCGAATGGTCGTGATATTGCCGGGAGTTCGGCCAAGCATCCGTTTGGCTTCTGCACCGACTGACGCTACCGATTTCGGGCCGCCGGGGCCACGGTCCTGGCGAATTGCCACAACCGAAGGTTCATTCAGAACGATGCCCTGGTCGCGGACATAGATCAGCGTGTTGGCGGTTCCCAGGTCGATCGACAGATCGTTGGAAAACATGCCACGAATTCGTTTGAAAATCATAGTGTGCCAGTCGCAGAGGTCAGAAAAAGCGCGTCACTTTATCAGGAGTTACGCCCACCGGGCAAGCGCCACATCAGCGATTTGGTGCACTGAATCTGTATCAATTGCTGAATGCTTGCCCATGGCTGAAGTCTGCACGATTTGCACCAGCAGTATCAGTGAGCCGATAGTACGTGTTCAACCCGCTGCAAATGTGTCATTTTTATGGAGATCGTTGCAGGCTGCCCGCTTCAGCGGGCGTCATTGGCGCCACCAAGCTGCATGATCCGAGATATCAGTGTCGCATCCGGCTTGTCACACGCAGCAGATCAGGGCATTATCGGTCCGTTTTGCGTTCAATTTCGAGGTGCTCATGTCTGCTCTGATCTGTGGTTCTCTGGCCTATGATTCCATCATGGTGTTCGAGGACAAGTTCAAGAATCACATTCTTCCCGAGAAGGTTCACATGCTCAACGTGTCCTTCTACGTGCCCAAACTGCAGCGCTACTTCGGTGGCTGCGCCGGCAATATCAGCTACAACTACCACCTTCTTGGTCAGACCCCCAAGCCGATGGCAACGGTAGGCGAAGATTTCGGTCCGTATCAGGAGCACCTCGAGGCACTGGGCATCAGCACCGAATACATTACCCAACTTGAAGACTGCTACACCGCTCAAGCCTTCATCACCACCGACCTTGATAGCAACCAGATCACCGCGTTTCACCCTGGCGCGATGATGCAATCTCATAGCAATCATGTCCGCGATACCCGAGATGTGCAGATTGGCATCGTTGCGCCTGACTCTCGTGAAGCAATGATTCAACACGCCGACGAGTTTCTGCAGCTGGGCATTCCGTTCATCTTTGACCCGGGACAGGCTTTGCCCCTGTTCGACGGCGACGACCTGAAACGATTCATAGACCAGGCCAACTGGCTCGTCGTCAATGACTATGAATCGGCACTGGTTCGCGAGCGCACCGGCTTCTCTGAGGCCGACATTGCCAGTCAGACCGAGGCGTTCATTGTCACGCAGGGCTCAAAAGGCTCATGCATCCATACCAGTGACGGAGTCATTGAGGTCGCTGCAGCCCATGCCAATCAAATCGAAGACCCAACAGGTTGTGGCGATGCATTTCGCGCAGGCCTGCTGTATGGTCTGGAGAATGGTCTGGATTGGCAGATCACAGGTCAGATCGCCTCATTGATGGGCGCCATCAAGGTTGAGCAACATGGGACACAGAATCATCAATTCACGATGGACGAGTTCCGCGTCCGATACCAGAATGATTTTGGCGGCTCGTTCTGATCACCGAATGACACTCGAGGCCAATATGGGATCCGCTCAGTCACTGCTGAAAATGTTGGGTTATGTGCTGTTGACCATTACGGTTGCGCAAGCAGACATCATCTACAAGTGTGAGCGAGACGGGCAAACCACCTTCTCGCAGCACGCCTGCGCAGAGGATGCCGAAGAAATCGAGGAAGATGATCTCAGCGGCCTGACTGGCGCGGGGGGCGCCATCCAACCTGCGGTCGAACGCATTGATACACCCCCTGATGACACTGCGTCCGAGCCTTCGGATACTGACATAAGCAAACTCGAGGCAGACAGTCCCGCCACAACTGATGTCAGCAACGACCGGGTAGAAGACTCCGCTGAGATAGCTCGTCAGATTCGACGCCTGGAGGCGGATGCCGAACAACGAATTCTCGAAAACGACACTGCCCGCAAGCACTGCATCGTCGACCTGGCCAACAATCCACCTGAAGATCCAGACGTGAACCCCAACACCCTGTTGCAAGCCTGCAGAAATCGCTGGACGCGCTTGAGTCAGAAAATCCGCCGGGATACCGATGAAACCATCGAGGCGCTCAAGACAAGCATAAACCTGCAGAGTGAAGGCCAGAACAACTGATCAACCAAGCCACTCAAACTAAAGTGGACCCCATAGTCAAGACAAAAACCACCAGAGTTTAAGTTGTACTTTCTGCTTCACATACAGCTGCATGGCGCTGCTCCGATTCTGTTCCAGTTCCATCTTCAGCTTGCCAATCTCGCTAAACAGCTTCTCTGGCTGTTGGTGTTCGGCAGCAGGCCTGGGGCCTCGCTTACCCTCAA
>QIKT01000214.1 GCA_003233095.1 Oceanospirillales bacterium
ACGGATGCGCAACTCACTGACATCGGCCGGCAGATCGATGATCAGCGCCTGTCCAAGCACGGCGTCAACCTCGCTGAGCTGATGCGTCAGGGCGGTGCCGTTGGCGGTGACCTCGGAAATCGTCAGGTCCCGCGTATCCAGGATGAGTCGATCGACTGTGTCGCTGAGCCGTTCAAATTGAATCAGGACAGTGCCATCGAGTACCTGGCGATCAAAGTCGGTGACCAGGTCCAATTCGAAATGCCGGATCACAATCTGGTCGGGTTGACTGAATGAGTGCGGATCAAAACGGTCAGCTTCATCAGGCAGCTCGTCCGAGATCGTGGTGTCAGTTTCGGTGGACTCAGGAGTCTCCACACTCGCCGTACTGGTTTGTGCAGAAGGATCAGAGGTGCCCTCGGTCTGACAGGCGCTCAGAAAGCTGAGACTGACTACCAGGAACGAGAGCAGGACGATGCGTTTGATCATGAGTGAGCGGTCTCCGAGTCGGTTTGAAGCTGTGAATGAAATTCGATCCAGGTAAAGACAAGTCCAGTGATCAGGCCGGCAACAACGGCAGCATCCAGCACGCCGCGCAACGGCTGGCTGAGTTGATGAAACAACCAGACCAGGCCGACAATCATCAGGGTCAACAACCAGCTTGATAGCATCCTGCGGCGAGTGGCTGCAAAGTAGCTCATGGCGTACAGAGGCGCCAGCGACAGAGCCAGCGCTCCTGATGATCGGTTCAGTGACAGAGTGCGCTGCACAAATCGTGGGCTGAACTGTTGTTTGAAGCCCTTGACGCCCTCAGAATAAATCATCAGAGGAATGCCGATCAGCAGAATGGCCCAATGAGTGCCCGACAAGGGCTGTTGAAACGCTGCCAGAGCCTGTGGGATCAGACGATACAAGGCGAATGCAATCAGCAGGCTGAAGCCGGCCAGTGACCAAAGCCTGACCGCAGCGATTAGCACACCGGCAGATTCATCGGGTTGGGATGGCGTCATGAAATGATGTCCGAAATGTTCAGATTCAGGATCTGCACAGCCACAGGCGTCAGGTCATCTTGTGTGAGGAAAGCTATTGTTCGGTAAATTGGCATCAAGTACAAGTGCTGAGCATCTTGCGCTTCGCAGTGCAGGCGACAATGGTTCAGCTGAGGGTGAGTCGCACACGGCGTCATTGCTGTATCTGCCGGATTATCTCATCGCCGAACAGCAGCGACAGTTGTGGATCGAACTGATGGCCATCGACACCTGGGAGCAGGAATCACTGATGATGCATGGCAAACCGGTGCCCGTACCCAGACTGATCTGCTATGTCGGTGATGACGGGACAGAGTATGCCTATTCGGGTGTGCGACATCGGCCAAAGCCCTGGAGTCCCGCACTGGGTGAACTGCGCCACAGGCTCTGTGATGAACTTGGACATGGGTTCAATAGCGTGCTGTTGAATCAGTATCGCGATGGGCGCGATCACATGGGCTGGCACAGTGACGATGAGTCCGAATTGGGTGAGCAGCCGATCATTGCATCGGTGAGTCTTGGGGCCGAGCGTCGTATGCGGTTCAGACCAGGTGATCGCACACGATCGATTCTTGGAAGTTCAGCCAAAAGCCTGCATATAACGCTTGAGGCCGGTAGTTTGCTGGTCATGGGTTCGACCGTTCAGTCTGTCTGGCAGCATTGTCTGGTTCGAACCGCTCAAGCCTGTGGACCACGTGTCAACATGACCTTTCGGCGTGTGAGTGCCGTCTGATTTGTTGTACAGTATCGTATTGAATGACGAACCTGACTTCAGGAGTATGAATGTCCCAGTTTCTACGTAAATTCATCGGGTTGATGCTGCTGATCTTTTCGATCGGATACGTCTCGATGCAAAGCTTTTAGGTGGCGAAGATGACTCAACGACCCAATGCCCATTCAGGATCGGCTGGCCCTAAGGCGCTGATGCTGTTCTTGCTGCCGCTGCCGCTGGTTGCCGTACTGTTGTCTGCTCTGGTTGATGGTGAAATTACTCGCTTGCTGGTCACTGCGCTGGTCCTGGCGCTGTACTTTGGTGCGGCCATCGCCATGCGCCATGGCATGGATCAGGAAATCCAGTACCTGTCGCGACGATTTGCTGCCAAGCCGCCACCACCGGTGAAAGTCCTGGCCTCGATCATGGCCACAGCGAGTACCTTCATGACGGCCTGGTGGTTGACTGGTCACAGCATTCTCGATGCAACCGGTTTTGCCATTGGCACGCTGGTAGGGTGTGTCCTGTTCTACGGCGTGGATCCACGCCGACACGCAGGCACTGCAGGCGTCGCCGATCGGGATGCCGCTCTGGTGCTGGCCGAAGCCGAAGACAAGATTCTTGCCATCGACCAGTCCAATCAGATCATTCGCAATCGCGAACTGTCTGATCAACTCTCACGTATTACAGCCAGGGCGAGAAGCATTCTGGATCAGCTACAACAGAAGCCGGCCGGAATTACTTCATCACGCAAGTTTTTGACCTCGTATCTGGATGGGGCTCGCGATGTGGCGATCGGGTACGCGAGCACCCACAGCAAGACCTCTGATGAAGCGATGAGTGAACAGTTTCGTGATGTTCTGTCACGCATTGAGACCGTGTTCGCCGAACAGCATCAACGACTGATTGAAGAAGACGTCATGGATCTGGATGTTCAAATCGAGGTGTTGAAGACACAGCTGGATCGGGAAGGCATCCGTTGAGTTCGACGAGTTTGTCTGCATGAACGAGGACGGCGACTCGCTTCAGCCTGATCGCATCGAGCAGGTGGCCAGCCTGTTGGAGCCACTCGATGACGAGGCGATCCGCTACTTCGGCTCACGGCCTCAACATGAGCTGACCCGCGTGACCCGGCGCGTCACTGCGCAGGTCAGTCAGAGCAGCCTGCAGGAAGCCGGAGGCTCGCTGCAACGGATTCTGGACGTGATCCTGTCATTCGACACCCGTGCGCCTGATCCAAATGTTCGCCAGGGCTTTCTGGGCCACTTGTTTGGCCGCAACCGCAGCCTGTCACAGTTCATCAGGGCCTATCAACAGGTGGGTGCCCAGATCGAGCTGATCAGTCGCGAACTGGAACGTGAATTGACCTCCCTGCTGACTGATATTGTCACGCTGAAGAAACTGTTTGATAAAATCAGAGGGCACAGCGAGGCGCTGCAGTATCACTTGCGGGCTGGTCGGCAGGTGCTTGATCTGAATCGGGATTCTCCTCAAGCATTGCACTTGGCTCAGAGGGTCGACGATCTGGCTGTCAGTCTGCAGATCGCTCAGCAAGCGGTACCAACACTGGTATTGCTGCAACAGAACAGCGAGCAGTTGATGTCGCGAATCAACATGGTGCTCGACAACACCATTCCTGTCTGGCAACACAATATGCTGCAAACCATTGCCATCTGGCGACGCAAACGCGCTGATGGTGCGCTAGGCTATCTCAAGCAGACTGGATCGGCACTGCAAGAATCGAGCAGCAAGCTGGCTGACAATGCCCGCCGTCTGGAGCAACAGATGCAAGAGGGCGTCTATGACCTGGACCCTGTGCACGAATCCAATCGTGAACTGATCGAAGCAATCCGCGGTGGTCAGGCATTGATTCTGAGCAGTGAAGAGGCGACTCGATCACTGGAAACCGAATTGCGTACAGTGGGCTCCAAATCCTGAGCGATCCTCTAGGGAGCCTCTGAACAAGTCTGGGCGGATTTGACGCTCAGGACAGTTGGTCACGACTTGTTCAGAGGTTCCCTGGCAGTCAGAAAGGTTAGCGGTTCTCGGTAAACCATCTGACAATCCTGTCAGCGCTGCTACAATGAGATAGAACAACCTGCGCGAGGATCAATGAATGCAATCGGTGAATCAACTACTGGATCAGAAAGGACACGATATCTACTCGGTGACGCCATCGGACGTGGTGTTCAGTGCCATTGAGATGATGGCCAATGAGCAAGTAGGTGCCTTGATGGTGATGGATGGCGATAGCTTGAAAGGTGTTGTCTCAGAGCGTGATTATGCTCGAAAGGTGATTCTGAAGGGACGCTCATCGAAGTCCATCACCGTGGCTGAAATCATGAGTACTGATGTCATTACAGTGTCGGCAGCCCAGACGGTGGATGAGTGTTTGAAGATCATGACCGGTTACAAGATTCGTCATTTGCCTGTCATGAAGGACAATCAGATCATTGGGGTCTTGTCGATCGGCGATCTGGTCAAGTCCAAGCTGGAAGATCAGCAGCGGCAGATTCAAAGTCTCGAGCAATATATCGCCGGCTGAATGTGCGGCTTTGATCAAGCGATGACCATCAGCAGCACGCCGCTGAAAGTCAGTCCGATGGCAATCATCTTGGTTAGCGACAGGCTTTCCTTCAGCCACAACCAGGCCAGAATCAGAATGAAGATGCTGGCCGTCTCGTTGAGCACCGCGGCAACAGAGGCCATGGCGTATTTGTAGCCAGCCAACCACAACATGGAACCTGCATAGCTGCCAATCAGACTGGCCAGCACGATGGACCTCCAATGGTGAGGGCGTCGGTATTCGGCCATGATGGCCGATGTCTTGCCTGTCACCAGGACCAGCAACAGCATCGCCAGTATGCCACTGACGAAGCGAAGTTCGACCACCACCAGAAAGTCGGCCTGTTCGAGAATGGACTTGATCATCACCACACCCACGCCCATCAGAATGACCGCCAGCGCACCAATCAACAGTCCATTGATCAGCTGTGCACGCGGCAGGGATCGTCTGAACTGGACGTCCGTTGAGATCATCATTATCCCGGCCATGACCAGCGCGAATCCGGCGACTTGCAAACCGGCCAGACGTTCCCCGAGAAACAGGATCGACAGGACAATCACACTTGGGCTGTAAATGCTGCTTACAATTCCAGTGCGTCCGGCACCAATTGTATTCAGAGCATGGAAGTAGAGATTGTCGGCGATCGCGACGCCAATCACACCAGAGATCATGATCAGACCGATGTTGCCACTTGTAGGCATGGGCCAGTGGAAACCATGCACAGCAACAACAGTCAGGGTCATCAGCAGGGTAGTCAGGATATTCTTGAACAGGTTCAATGCCATAGGAGACATTGTCTCGCCGCTGCGTTTGTACAGCATGACAGCCACAGCCCAGTTGATTGCGCTGGCTAGCGCAAAGAATTCACCGATTCCCATGCCGGTTCAGTCGGTGATCAGAGGGGTTCGGACATCAGCCGAGCCCGAGCCGAGAGTTTGGCGAACTGGGTTTCGAATTGCTGACGATCCAGAGCGGGAGAATCCAGCACCAGTCGGGTGGCCTTTCGGTTGCCTTCACCGGTGGAAATGACGTCAAATCCATAGCGATCCACGCTGACAATCTGACTCTGCTCGACCCAGTGCTGGTTTGCCAGATTCAGAGCAATGTTGATCAAGTCACTCTGACGGCGATGATTCAACTCGTGAATGATCCAGGGCGCTTCCTCTCCGAGCGGATCGGCCTGTGCTTGCCGGTAGTCTGCCGGCTCGATCCAGATGGCGCGATTGGGACCGGCGATGTAGCGGATGGCACTGACATCGAGTTGAAAAAAGACCAGTTCACCGGATGACAGGGCCTCTTCGGCGTCGGGATGACGTTGCAGATACTCACTGATCAGCTCTTCGGTTGGATCGGCATCCAGTCGCTGTGCTTCGCCCAGCAATGTGACCCGAGCCACGTCCATGACTTCATGTTCCGACAAGCTGGCATTGATCAACAGAGACGCTTTGGAGTTGGCGTTCAGATAACGGAAATGTTCAGCACGATGATGCAGCAGAACCACCACATCCCCTTGACTGAGCGGCAGATAGTCGATGACTGATCCAAATGGGTATCCACCGTCAGTAGCAATGGTCGAGATCACGCCATGGTAATGAAAATGGACAAGCGTTTTGGTGATCTCTGCAATGGTCAGTTTGTTGGCCATGTGAAAGGACGGACCCCGGATGCCGAATGATCCCACTATAGGTGAAAAGTTCACGCTGATCCATCAGCTACAAACCAGCGAGGACGTCAATGGACTGGAAACATGGGGCTGTATTGATTTAGACTCGACATCTGCTTCAGGTGGGGTGGGTGTGACTCAATGCATATTGGTTGGTTGCTGAGGATGGCAGCCGCAGTCATGGCCCGCGGCTAACAACAAAAACGAGACACGCCTTAACATGCTCAAAACCATCGTGCTAATGCTGATGTCGTTGGGACAATATGACTGTGGCCCTCTGCCCGAAACAAGCAATGGCTCGGCTGAACGGATCGATCTTTCTGCCATCATGTCAGTGGCCAGCACCGACTCTGCCGCTCTGGACTCGATTCATCCGCCGTCGTGCAGTTCATTTCGCCTGTTGTCCGAATCCTGGCTGCCACTGACCGGACATAGTGACCTGGTCTGGTTGAAATTTTCGGCGTCCGAGGCGCTTGCCCAAAACAGCGAGCGAATCCTGTATCTGCCCATGCCCGGAGCGCCCACCGTCTGTGTGCATTGGCCGGTCAGCGGGGGCACGCGTCAGGAATGTCGGAGTCAGGCCGCCAGGGCACAAACCGTGCATGGCACCTGGTTTGCGATACCCGAGGACATCGATAGCAGGCAGGCGATTCATATCTCGATGAAGGGCGTTCTACATATGCCCTACGGTTACTGGCTGATCAATTCGGATCAGTTCGTCGAGTCTGTTAAGGCGCAGCAGGCACTGGTGGTCTTCGGAGTAGGCTTTGTGATTGCGATCGGCTTGCTGTTGCTGATGGGCAGTTATTCGCGTCGCAGGTTGTTCCTGGCCAATCTGTCCGCGTTCTGCATTGTGTCCGCGATTACACTGCTTGGGTTCAGTCCTGGAGGACTGGGGGCCTATGGAATCCATTTCCCCGAATTGACCGGGACCATCCCCATGGTCTCACTGACGTTCTTGCTGTTTTTCTATGGCAATTTTCTGCTCACTTACCTGCAACACCGGGGTGGTCTGGAAATACACCAGCGTACCCTGATCATAATCAGAGCGATGATCCTGACCGGATTTCTGGTCCTGATCGCCGTGTCGGTGACGACGGCCACTGGTCTGCTACCCTGGTTGCTGATCGCTGAATGCTGTTTTCTGCTCTGGCTGCTCGGCGTTCAGGCAATCCGCGGCGAGCGCACTGCGGCATACTTGCTGTCTTCCACGGCGCTGCTGCTATTGGGCATGTTTCTCTGGTCGATTTCTGCCTTGGTCGGATCCAGTGAGAATGCCACGCTGGGTTTGGTGATTGTGCTGTGCGGTTGGTTGTTGCTGATCCTCTGCCTGGTCTTCGAATTCGGCGAGCAAGTCAGAGCCATGAGCCGCGAGCGTTCCAGTTACTCGGCTGCGCTGATGGCCGAGCATGGACTGTCAATGCTGCGTTCGAGCTACTGCCAGATTACCGGATTGCCCCTCAGGCCGAAGTTGACGGATCTGTATCAACGTCTGACTGAAGGCCGTGACCCTCAAACCGAACAGGTCGGAGTCTTTCTGATCCAGATTGACCAAATCATGGAACTGCGTCGGCGTTATGGGCGGCAAACACAATTGAGTGTTTTGGCCGAGTTGTCTGGGCGATTCCGCCACGGACTGGAAGGCCAGCAGATTACTGGGCGAGTGGAAAACCTCGAGTTTCTGGTGGCAATACCGTATCAGGGAGATGATGATGCGGTCCGTCAGCGCGTCAGCGAATCGGCTCGAAACATCCTGCGGTCGGTCGAGGAGCCCTTGTCGATCGGCGGTGAATTGATCGAATTGAAAGCCAATGTCGGTGCTGCCATCTGGCCCCGGCATGCGCAGCGCTTCGAGTCACTGCTGACCTGCTGTGATTCGGCCCTCTATGAAGTACTGAAAAGCGGTGGCGGTGCGTTCAAGATCTATGATGATCAGGTTGATGCCTGGCGAAGCGCGCAGCTCAGCCGTGTGGACGAACTTCAGGAGGCCATCGATTCAGCACAGCTGGAATTGTACTACCAGCCCATCGTCAATTCCGAGACTGGCGCGGTGTATGGCGCAGAGGCGCTGGTTCGATGGCTGCATCCGCAACGCGGGCTTGTGTTTCCTGATGATTTTCTGAGCCTTGCCAAGGATCACCAGCTGATCATCGATATCGGTTTCTGGTCACTGTCGGCGGTGTTTTCTGATCTGAAGCGATTTGCTGATCATCAACTGCCGCCGTTCCCTGTCTCGATCAATTTCACGCCGGCGCAGTTTGCCCACAAGGGACTGATCAACCAGTTGTGCTACTACATTGACAATACCGATGTGGACCCATCATGTCTGCGTGTCGAAATCACCGAAGACAGTCTGATCGAGAATATTGATCATGCACGTCGAACTATCAGCAGACTGAGTCAAGCTGGCGTGGCGGTTTATATCGATGACTTCGGCGTTGGTTATTCATCGCTGAACTACTTGCGAACACTGCCGATATTTGGCGTGAAAATCGATCAGTCCTTCGTCTCCAATATTGGCCGTGCCAAACAAGACGAGGAAGTCATCAAGGCCATCATTCGATTGGCCAGAAGCCTTGATCTGTTCTTGGTGGCCGAAGGGGTGGAAACCATCCACCAGCAGGAGTTTCTGATCGAACACAAGGTCCGCGCATTACAGGGCTTTCTCTACTCGCGCGCTATTGCTGTGGAGGAATTCATCGCCTTCGTCAGTGAGCGCGAGGTCTATCAGCCTGAGGTGCACAGGCTGGACGTTTCAGGAGCGTAGTTCCCAGTCCAGCATCTTTCTGAGGCGCTTGCCGTACGGGGGTTTGAAGCCAAGCAGTCCGGCCAGATTCAATCGACTCTGGCGATAGACTGCCTTGGGGTGGCTTAGTGATCGAAATCCGTCATGGCCGTGATAGGCGCCAATCCCTGATGCACCAATACCGCCGAATGGCAACGCTTCTGCACTGGCGTGGAAGATCACGTCATCCAGTGTCACACCGCCGGAAATGGTCTGCTCAAGAACCGCTCGCTGCTCTGATCGATCCTTGCCGAAGTAGTACAGGCCCAGGGGGCGATCGCGGCCATTGATATACTCGATGGCCTGGCTCAGGTTCGAGTAACCGAGAATGGGCAGTAGCGGACCAAAGATTTCCTCTGTCATCACTTCCAGGTCATCCGCGGGTCGTATCAGCAGCGTCAATGGTAAATGCCGATCGATCAGCTCGGTACTGTGACCGGCCTGGCGGGCTTCCACGCCCGATTCTGTAGCCTGATCGAGCAAGCCCTTCAGACGGGTGAGGTGATCACTGCTGATCAAGCCCGATTCATCCTGATGCTGCTGATTGTCAGGGTACATGGCACGGCAGCTTTGGATCAGATGTTCGGCCATCGCTTCGACCTGATCGTCGGGAACCAGCAGATAATCCGGGGCCAGGCAAACTTGTCCAGCGTTCATCATCTTGCCCAGAATGATCTTGTCAGCTGCCTTCTTCAGATCAGTGCCGCGGCCAATAATGACCGGTGATTTGCCGCCCAGCTCCAGGGTCACCGGAGTGAGGTTCTCGGCGGCGGCTTTCATGACGTGATAGCCGATTCGAGTGCTGCCGGTAAACAGTAGGTGATCGAAGGGCAGGGTGCTGAACTCGGCGGCGACACCGGGACCACCGGTGATCACGGCCACTTCGCTGTCATCAAATGCCTCTGTAATCAGTTCTGCCATCAGCTCAGAGGTGTTCGGGCTCACTTCCGAAGGCTTGATCATCACCCGATTCCCCGCTGCAAGAGCATCGGCCAGCGGAGAGAAGGTCAGATTGACCGGAAAATTCCACGGCGAAAGAATACCGATCACTCCCTTGGGTTGATATTCGACCCAGGCGCGAGCGCCGAGCAGGTTCAGGGGAAAGCGAACCTGCCGCTTTTCACGCTTCATCCATTGACGCAGTTGGCTGCGCGCGTGTTTGAGCGCATTGATCGAGCTGACCACATCGACAAATTCGCTCATCACCCTGGGACGTTGGCCAAAGTCGGCGTCCATCGCGTCGCAGAGCCGGGTGTTGTGCATCTTGAGCAGTGAAATGGCACGATCCAGACGATCAATTCGAGTGTCATACCGGACGGGCAGGGATTGATTGAAGGCGTCTCGCTGACCTTGAAAGATCGATTGCATGATTCGAATATCCTGTGAATGTGGCAGACCCCGATCATAATGGTTGTCATGGCCTGCTGAAAGTGAAGGTGGTAGGCCGATTTCACAGAACAATCGATTCGCCATAAAAAAAGCCGGGCTGAGCCCGGCTTTTATCATCAGCGACTCTTGATCGGATGGATCAGGGCGCACTCTCGCCGGCAAACCCGCTGCCGGTATTGGTGTCGCCGATGTACTTGCCGAAGAACTTGATCATTTCGGTGTACAGCTCAACGCGGTTCTCTTCTTTGTTGAAGCCATGGCCTTCGTCATTCTTGACCATCCACTGATAATCCTTGTCGTGCTTCTCCATTGCCTTCCTCAGCTTGTTCGCATGTTCAATGTTGACGCGAGGGTCCTTGCGACCATGAACAATGAACACAGGTGCCTGAATGTTTTCGACGTGATTGACCGGTGAGCGCTCGGCCAGCAGTTCTTCGTCGTCATCCGGGCTGCCGACCTGAGTCGTCATCTGGTCGCGCTGTAGTTTCCAGCGCTTGGGCAGGGTCTTGAACAGCAGAGCAATGTCGGTGACGCCGACATAGTTGACGCCACACTTGTACAGCTCGGGAGTAAAGGTCATTCCAGCCATCGTGGCATAACCACCGTAGCTGGCGCCATAGATACAAATACGGTCTGGGTCAGCAATGCCTTGTTCAATCGCCCATTTGACGCCATCGGTAATGTCATGCTGCATCTTGCGGCCCCACTCACGGTTGCCCGCTTGCAGGTGCTTCATGCCATAGCCAGTTGAACCGCGGAAGTTCATCTGCATGACGGCATAGCCATTCTGAGCAAAGAACTGGTGCTCGGGGTTGAACCCCCAGGTGTCACGTGCCCATGGGCCCCCATGAGGATTGATGATCATGGGCAGATTCTTGCCGTCGGTAGACTTGGGCACCGTCAAGTATCCGTGAATAGTCAAGCCGTCCCGCGAGTCATACTTGATGGGCTTCATCGGTGACATGTCGTCTGGATTGATCCATTCCATCCGTTTGGCCAGAAATTCCAGCTTGCCAGCGCTGCGATCAAACAGATAGTACTCACCAGGGTCAGTATCACTGCTGACGGTAATCACCAGCAGGTTTTCATCGTCATCCTGACTGCTGATATTGACCTGCTTGTCTGGAAACGTGTCTTCCATCTGCTTCAAGAACGCCGTGAATTCTTCGTCCACTCCCACCCAGTAAGGCTTGTCGGCCAGGTAGGTATAAGCCAGGACTTTCTTGTGTTTGTCGGACATCATCATGCCACCGGCGTCGACTTCCTCATTGTGGAACAGTACGTCACTGAACTCACCGGTGTCCGGGTTGTAGGTGTAGATGGCTGCCGTGTCGTGATCCTTGTTGGACCTGACATACATGGTCTTGTTGTCGTAGCCTACAGCGATGGGCGTAAACGCTTCAGGAGCGTCATAGCGAAAACTGGCCAGCTCGCGAAACTCTTCCTCGCCTTCCCCGCGGTAGATGACCGAATTCATCAGGCTGTCTTGCTTCATACCAGCAATCACACGACCGTTGTGATCGGTGATCCAACCGGCGACCTTGCCGGGGTTGCGCTGGACCATCTTCATCGAGCCGGTCTTGATGTTGACCCGGTACACATCGGGCTCGCCGATCTTGCGCTTGTCGAAAGAGACCAGAATGTGTTTCTTGTCATCTTTCAGCAAATCCAGAATGCCAGGTGCGGGCAGTCCGCCTGCGGCACGACTCTCATCCTTGCCAAACGGGTCGATCAGGGTCTTGATCTTGCCGCCATCCCGACTGACTGAATACATCACTGGGGCTTCCTGACCATCGATGTCAACGAAGAACACGATCCGATCATCGGTTGCCCAGGTGTAACCGGCGACGTTCTGGTCGTCCAGAGCGGTAATGAACTTGGATTTGCTGCGATCATCCAGGTCGATGATGGCGATGTTACGTCGTTTGTTCTCATCAACAAGTGGGGCCAGCGCGGCCAGATACTTGCCATTGGGCGAGACGGACATCTGGACATATTTTGGATTCTTGAAAAAATCTTCGGCCGTGTACTGTTTGGCCATCAACGAGGTGGCTGAGAACAGCACCACGCCGATAATGAAACATTTGGCAATCGCTTTGTACATGTCTTTCTCCGGACGGTTGGGCAGGATGTCAGCATTATAGCCAAACTCGCGCACATTATCAGAGCCAGAAGTCACAGGCTTCGATTGGTTTGCATTCAGGTATCAACATGGGGCATTCATTCGGGGATACCTTTAGGGCAGGCATTTGTTTACAATGGGTCAGGGGATCCAGGGAATCCATTCTTGCCTGATACGGTAATTCAGTTGAATTTCGAACAGTTGCTGGTCATGACCGGGCTGTTTCTTGTGGGGTTTGTCTACGCGTCTTTCTTCAAGAACACGCGCGCTGCCTTGCTTTTCGCTATTCTGATCTGGCTAATTGTCGGCCTGGGTGGCCATGTGCTGTTTGACGGCATGTCCTGGTTCTCGAGTCGCGACCTGTCGTCATCCGTCATTCTGATTCTTCCGCTGAACATCTTCGTCCTGTCCCTGCTACCTGATCGTCACGCTCGTTCGTTGAGCACTGTGCTGATGGTGGTGTTGCTGTTGGGCGAACTGCTCGTCATGTTCTTCTGGCAGGAGCAGACTCATACATGGATGACCGACCTGAACGCGTCAATCCTGTCGATGATGCCTGATGCGCTGCAAGCCATCATTTCATCGTTATCAGTCGTCCTGTTGGGGTTGGCGGCATTTATTTTCTTCCTTCGCTGGCATCAGACTGATGCGGTGATGGAACTGATGCTGTCACTGATGAGTTGCCTGTTCATCGCCGGTTACTATCAGATGAGCATCTATTACCTGTGCATGATTTCCGGTGCGGGCCTGATCATGCTGGCCCAGCTGTATCAATCCCATCGGATGGCGTTTGTTGACGCATTGACCGGTCTGAGCAATCGGCGTGGCATGGAAACCGAGCTGCGCACTCTGAAGAAGAACTATGCGCTGGGCATGCTGGATATCGACCTGTTCAAGAAGATCAATGATCGCTATGGGCATGACTTTGGTGATCAAGTGCTGAGAACGGTCGCGACGCGTGCCCGTAAATCAGGGCGCTGCAGAATCTTCCGTTACGGTGGTGAGGAGTTCTGCCTGGTCTTCAGGGGTGGCCAGTTTCCCATGGCAGAGGAAAGCAGTGAGCAGATCAGGCAAGCGATTTGCGCGACTCCGATAGCGATTCGAAGTCGTTTCAGAACGGACAAGAAACCCAAGGGTTCCAGCAAGGGGGCCGAGAAGGTGGCCAGTGTCAAAGTCAGTGTGAGTATCGGTCTGGCGATGTCGTTTGGGCCCGAAGATCCGGCACGAGTCATTGAAATTGCTGACAAGGCGCTGTATGCCGCAAAGAAAGGCGGGCGCAACAAGGTGGTTGCTCGCAAGGTGTGATCAGCGCTCGCTGATCGGACGGACATCAAGGTCTACTGGCGACAGTCGATTCGATCAGGTTCAAAGTAAGCTAGGGCAGGTTTGTATCCTCCGAGTGAGCCGTTTGCCTGGACACGAACACCCGCTTCGGAGGCGACCTTGAGAAAATCGTCACGAATATCGGGGCGGACCAACCACAGTCGACGATCACCTTCTCTGGCCACCGATTCGAATTCCAGACGCAAGCTGTCGAACTGAACCAGCTTGCTGTGTGCTCCCAGGTAGAACCGCAGTCCCAGCGGCGGATGGATTTCGACGAACAGGACTTCATTAGGGCGTTCATCGCAAAGCGTGGCAACCCGGCTTGCCAACATCGGCTGATTCTTCTCGTGGATCTGGAACCAGTTCAATTGTCTGATGCTGGTCAAACTGATGACCCACACCAGTGTCAATCCTGTCATCAACCAGACACGAGCCGAAAATTTCGGCATGCGTTGCAGTTGCAGGCTGATCATCAGGCTGGCTGGCAGAATCAAGGGCAGAAGGTACAGCGGCATTCGAGATCTGAGCAGGCACAAGACCAGCAATGGCAGACAGAACGAGACCAACAGAATGCGCGACTGAGAGTCGATTTTCCGCTGCCGAATACTGCGCCAGATTGCACTGATCAGCCAGCCTGTCCAGGGCAGCCATCCCAACAGCAGCGTCGGCAGATAGACCTTGAAAGCGCCATACCACTCCGCCGAACGGTCGGCGCTGTCGGAGATAGAGCGTTGCAGCGTTTCTTCCCAGACAAAGCGGGATAGCAATGCTGGATCCTCGATGATCACCCACAGATACCAACCGAGCCCGACGATCAGAAACAGCACAGTTCCGATCCCGCTTCGCAATGACGTGGGGCGACTGTTTGCAACGCCTGAGCCAGCTCTGCTGTACCAGAACAAGGGCAGGACAAACAGCAGAGCAGGGGGGCCCTTGGTCATGAACGCCAGTGACAATGACAACCACATCAACAGAATCCAGGGCAACGATTGATCGGGCACTTCCCTCGCTCGCCACCAACAGGCCCAGCACAAGCTGATCCAGCCGCAGAGCAGCATGTCGGTGCTCAGATAGTGGGCTCCGGCAAGCACGATCGGTGTGCTTGACAGAATGAGGACGGGTAACCAGACGGGTCGAATACCGAGAGGCCTCGCGCACAGCCAGCCTGCAATAAGGGTCAGGAGCAAGCCGATCATCGACGGCATTCGTGCAGCGAATTCCACCTCGCCCAACAACCCCATCGCTGCAGCGCTGATCCAGTAGGTCAGTGGTGGTTTGGTCCAGTGGGGCTGGTCGGGGTGTCGCTTGGGGTGCAGATAGTCCCCACTATCGAGCATGTTCAGAGCGACCGTGGCATAGCGCGTCTCGTCCGGTTCCCATAGCGGTCGTTGCTGCTGCCAGGCAAAGACGGCCAGCAGCAATGTTAAAATGATCATTACAGCGATCGCGATTGATGCGCGTGACTGCGGTCGTGATTCGGATTCGAAAAAGGAGCTGGACATGGATGAGCCGCAGCAGCGGTCTGGTTCCTGGGCGCGGTGGACGATGAAGGCGATTCTACACCAGAGAATCGATCGCTGACACGATGGTAGTCCAGACATGACGAGAACCCGAATCCGTCTGGATCCGGCTTTCACCAGTCGTGCTCCTGAGTTAAACTATTCGCCCGTTACTGCTCGAAACTGTTTCGCTGGTGCTGTGCTCGATTGGCGCTTGCTTCGAACGACTTCGACGCATCTTTTCCTGTACCCGAAGCTTCGGGCAGCCGTCTTTCATTTGTGTAGTGGATATAGGTCAATGACGTCAATCATATTTGTAACGGGTGGGGTTGTCTCATCACTGGGCAAGGGGATCGCGTCGGCGTCTCTGGCTGCAATTCTGGAATCACGGGGTCTGAAAGTGACCTTGATGAAACTGGATCCCTACATCAATGTCGATCCAGGCACGATGAGCCCCTATCAGCACGGCGAAGTGTTCGTGACTGACGATGGGGCCGAAACCGATCTGGACCTGGGGCACTACGAGCGTTTTGTCTCTACCCGGATGGGACGCAAGAACAACTACACCACCGGGCAGATTTACGAGCAGGTCATTCTGAAAGAGCGCCGCGGCGATTATCTGGGTGGAACCGTTCAGGTCATTCCTCATATCACCGACGAAATCAAGACTCGCATTGTCCAGGCCAGTGAAGGCTATGATGTGATCATGGTTGAAATCGGCGGCACCGTGGGCGATATCGAATCACTGCCTTTTCTGGAAGCCATCCGCCAATTGGGCGTCGAATATGGCCATAACCGGGCGTTGTTCATGCACTTGACGCTGATTCCGTACATCAAGGCGGCCGGCGAGATCAAGACCAAGCCGACCCAGCACAGCGTCAAGGAACTGCGATCCATTGGCATCCAGCCGGATATCCTGCTGTGTCGGTCCGAGCACAAACTGTCAGAAGAGCAGCGACGCAAGATTTCCCTGTTCACCAGTGTGCAGGAGCGTGCCGTAATCTCGGCCGTTGATGTGCCGGATATCTATCAACTGCCCTTGTGGCTGCATAATCAGGGGCTCGATGATATTGTCATCGACCAGTTGAAACTGGACGCATCGGATGCCGATCTGTCAGATTGGCGAGAAGTGGTCGAGGCCAACAGCCGCACCAAGGCCGAGGTCAATGTGGCCATGGTGGGCAAGTACATGGAGCACTCGGATGCCTACAAGTCGCTGACCGAGGCGCTCAATCATGGTGGACTGCACGAGAATGTTGCGGTCAATATCCTACGAATCGATTCGGCTCAGGTGCTGGTCGAGGGTGCGTCATGCCTTGAGGGTGTTGATGCCATTCTGGTGCCTGGCGGGTTCGGAGAGCGCGGCTTTGAAGGCAAGGTGGCGGCCGCCCGATATGCGCGTGAAAACAACATCCCCTACCTGGGAATCTGCCTGGGCATGCAAGTGGCCGTGGTTGACTTTGTGCGTCATGTTTGCGGACTCGACGATGCCAACAGTACTGAGATGGCGCCCAAGTGTGCGCATCCGGTCATCGGTCTGATCACCGAGTGGCGAGGGCCGAATGGTGAAACGCTATCCCGTGATGTCAGCTGTGACCTTGGGGGGACCATGCGATTGGGGGCACAACAGTGCCACCTGAAGGAAGGCTCTCTGATTGCTTCGGTGTATGGCTGCGAGGTGATCAATGAGCGCCATCGCCACCGCTATGAATTCAACAATTTCTATCGTGATATTGTCATGCAGAACGGCCTGACACTCGCTGGTCTGTCTGCAGATCAGGAGTTGGTCGAGGTGATCGAATATGCCGATCACCCCTGGTATGTCGCGGTCCAGTTCCACCCGGAGTTCACCTCAACCCCCAGGCGCGGTCACCCGCTGTTCAGGGGATTCATCAAGGCGGCTCTGGCTCACAAGCGAGGCGAGAGCTGATGTGACTGTGCCATTTTGAAGCCGGGCTGGATCAGCCCCTGTTCCTGATTGCCGGACCTTGCGTGATCGAATCTCGTCAACTGGCTCTGGATACCGCCGGACAGTTGAAGGAAATCACCGACCGCCTCGGCATCCCGTTTATCTACAAGTCATCATTCGACAAGGCCAACCGGTCGTCGATCAACAGTTTTCGCGGACCCGGCATGGATGAAGGGCTGGCGATTCTGCAATCCGTTCGTGAACAGATCGGCGTCCCGGTCCTGACTGATGTCCACGAAGACTCGCCGATGGATGAGATTGCAGCCGTCGTGGATGTGCTGCAGACCCCGGCATTTCTCTGCCGGCAAACTAATTTCATTCTGAAGGTCTGCCAGCAAGGCAAGCCGGTCAACCTCAAGAAGGGTCAATTTCTCGCACCCTGGGATATGCAACAGGTCGTCATCAAGGCCCATTCAACCGGCAACCAGCAGATCATGGTGTGTGAACGTGGCGCTTCATTCGGTTACAACAACCTGGTCTCCGACATGCGTTCGGTCGCGGTGATGCGCGAGACCGGATGTCCGGTCGTGTTTGATGCCACCCATTCGGTTCAGTTGCCAGGAGGGCAAGGCACCTCTTCGGGTGGTCAACGTGAACACGTACCGGTGCTGGCTCGTGCAGCGGTAGCCGCAGGGGTCAGCGGCGTGTTCATGGAAACACACCCCAATCCGGATCAGGCGCTTTCTGACGGACCCAATGCCTGGCCGCTGGGCCAACTAGAGCCATTGCTTGAAACACTCAAGCAACTGGATGAGACGGTCAAGTCACGGCCCTTTGCAGAGATGACCTCATTCAGCCGTTGACTTGAGTTGACCATCAATCACTTTTTACCCCATGGAATCAGATACGGAATCGACCTGACATGAGCCAAATCGCCTCGATACAAGCACGTGAAATTCTCGACTCGCGCGCAAATCCGACCCTTGAGACCCTGGTGTGTCTCGACAATGGAGTCATCGGTACAGCGATGGTCCCTTCCGGTGCTTCAACCGGCAAACGCGAAGCGTTGGAATTGCGCGATCATGATCCTGCCCGCTATCAGGGCAAAGGTGTGCTGAAGGCCATTGGGCATGTCAATGAACAGATCAACGCACTCCTCAAAGGCCAGTCAGTCAGTGATCAGGCGGGTCTCGATCAGCAGATGATTGATGCAGACGGTACTGACAACAAATCGCGATTTGGTGCCAACGCGATCCTTGGAGCGTCACTGGCGATTGCTCATGCCCGCGCCAATACCGCTGGCGAGCCATTGTTTGTCAGCCTCGCCGAGGCTGACGCAGCCTGTGAACTGCCCGTTCCGATGATGAACATCATTAATGGGGGGGCTCACGCGGACAACAGTGTGGATATGCAGGAATTCATGATTCTGCCCGTTGCTGCTGAGAGTTTTTCCGAAGCGCTGCGTTGGGGTGTTGAAGTGTTTCACAGCCTCAAATCTGTGTTGAAGGCGGCTGGCCTGAATACGGCGGTTGGCGACGAAGGCGGTTTTGCACCAGACCTTCCGTCCAATGTTGCCGCAGTGGATATCATTCTCGAGGCCATCACCCGGGCCGGTTTTCTACCCGGCGAACAAATCTCGCTGGGCCTGGATGTTGCCAGTTCCGAGTTTTATCAGGACGGGCACTACCTGTTGGCTTCAGAAAATCGTCAACTGGATTCACCCGCTTTCAGTGAATATCTTGCTGATTGGGTCAGGCAATATCCGATTATCACAATTGAAGACGGCATGGCCGAGGAAGACTGGGCCGGTTGGGCACTGCTCAGTGAGCAGTTGGGCGACAAGGTTCAACTGGTCGGCGATGACCTGTTTGTCACCAACACGGACATCCTCAAGCGCGGAATTGATGAGAATATCGCCAACTCGATCCTGATCAAGTTCAATCAGATTGGGACGCTTACCGAAACATTGCAGGCCATTCGAATGGCACATGATGCCGGGTACAGCTCGGTCATTTCACATCGGTCTGGCGAAACCGAAGATACCACTATCGCCGATCTGGCGGTCGCCAGCAGTGCCACTCAAATCAAGACCGGCTCGCTGTGTCGCTCGGATCGAGTGGCCAAATACAATCGCCTGCTACGCATCGAACAGCTGTTGGGCCAACAGGCTGTGTACACCGGTGGACGAGCCTTCACTCGGTTTACCACGTAGCGTCTGATTCAGGAAAATCATGTCTGTTTGACCTGAGCAGGCAAAATCCTGACAATAGAGCCCATGCGACTCGTCAACGTGATTCTGATCCTGATGCTGGCACTGCTGCAGTTTCGTCTGTGGTTTGGCCATGGTGGAATCCGTGATGTGTCCAATCTGAACCAGTCGCTTGAGCAGAGCCAGTTCAGCAATACGGCACTTGAGCAACGCAATGATCGCCTCTCTGCCGATGTCCTTGATCTGAAGAATGGCACCGAAGCCATTGAAGAACGAGCGCGCAACGATCTGGGGCTGGTCGGACAGGACGAAGACTTCTATCAGGTCGTCGACCGCCCTCAAATCTGATTGATCAAATGAGCCTGCCGAATTGGCTTCGTGCCTGGGATGACCCGCCCGCAACTGGACATATCCGGCAACATCCGGGACATTTTCAGGTGATCGAACAATTCGATTTTCAGCCCACCGGTAACGGTGAGTTTCTGTTGCTTGATGTGATCAAGACTGGACTGACTACCGCTGATGTCGCCGCTCGTCTGTCTTCACACACCGGTCTGCACCCGTCAAAAATCAGCTATTCTGGACTCAAGGACAAGTGGGCGGTCTGTCGGCAGTGGTTTTCCCTGCATCTGCCGGGTCAACCGGATCCGGATCTGAGCACACTCGACAGTGAACACCTTCAGATCCAATCCGCCACGCGTCATCAGCGCAAGCTCAGGCGGGGTTCGCATCAGGGCAACCAGTTTCAAATTGTCATCTCTGCCCTCGCGGCTGAACCCGATCTGATCCAGGAACGGCTGCAGCTGATCCAGCAACAGGGTGTGCCCAACTACTTTGGTGAGCAACGCTTTGGGCGTCAGGGTGCGAACATCGAATCGGCACGTTGTGCCTTTCAGTCCGGGCGGTTACCACGTTCCAGACATGTGCGTGGCATGGTTCTGTCCTCGGCCCGCGCCTGGCTGTTCAACCAGAGTTTGTCGATGCGAGTGGCTGCGCGAACCTGGAATCAGCCACTTGATGGCGAATGCATGATTCTCGATGGCTGTCAGTCCTGGTTTGCTTCGGGAGTTGACGACAGCGATCTTGCGCCGCGCCTGGAGCGGGCAGACATCCATCCCAGCCTTGCCTTGTGGGGCAGAGGGGACCCTGACAGTCAGGGCGAGTCTCTGGCAGTCGACCTGATGGCTCGAGATGAACCGGAACTCTGTGATGGCCTGGAGTTGGCTGGCCTGAAACAGCAGCGGCGCGCGACTCGATTGATGGCGCGTGATCTGACCTGGACACTGGGCGACGGTTCACTGACCCTGAATTTTTCGCTTCGTCGTGGAGAATATGCCACCAGTGTCTTAAGAGAGCTGGTGGCACTGCGCCCGGTCGCGGAGGGTACCGACTAGCAGCCTGTCGGACTTAACATAATCGACTGCGGAAAATCTGAGTTTGGCCAGATTTCCGGATTTTTTTCGTGACATAGCGGTGCTATTCGCCTCAAAAGATCCAAAAATCTGACTCAAATCGACTTTCCCTCGCGACGACCCATTAAGCCCGACAGGCTCCTTAGCAACACATAGACCGCGCCGGTGCCGCCGTCCATGGGTTTGGCTGAAGTAAAGGCCATGACAGGCTTGATCCGACGCAGCACCTGCGCCGTCAGGTCCTTCAAAACCGGCCCAGTCCCTTTGGACCTCAATCCCTTGCCGTGGATGATGAGCACACAACTGAGCCCATCATGCCGGGCTCGACTGATGAAGTATTCGATACTCTTGCGCGCTGCCTCACTGTTCATTCGATGCAGGTCCAACTCTTCCTGAACCCGAAATCGGCCCTGTCTCAATCGAGTCATCCTCTTGTTTTGCAAACCCGGGCGCTGGAAGGTGATCTCTTCGCCTGAGATCATCACATCAGGGTCAATCTCGTGTGACAGTAGCTCATCCATCACCTGTAGTTCGTCATTCAGATGCGGGGTGGGACGCGGGGCAGGGCGATCGCGAATCAGCTGGGCTCGATCATGCTGGATTGGGTTGACGCTGCCTACAGATTGTAAAAACAGCAGCCGATCTTCTTCTGTAAGGTCAGATGAGTGGTCGGATGAGTCCGTGTCAGACATGGCAATGCTATCGGTGAGGCAATCGAAAAGTTATCATAGCAACTTCAAGTGAATCCTCCGAGTGGTGTCTGTTGAAAATACTGGTCAGTAATGATGACGGCATTGATGCCAAGGGGATCAAGGCACTGGAACGCGCGTTGGCATCGATCGCCGAGGTGATCACGGTCGCTCCGGATCGGGACCGCAGCGGCGCGTCCAATTCCCTGACGCTGGATCAGCCAATCCGGATACTGGATCGTCAGGGGCAACGCTATCGAGTTGCTGGTACGCCAACCGACTGTGTCCATCTGGCGCTGACTGGCTTGCTGGATGAGGAGCCGGATATGGTCGTATCCGGAATCAACCGAGGTGCCAATCTCGGTGATGACGTGATCTACTCGGGCACAGTCGCCGCAGCGATGGAAGGACGCTATCTGGGCTTGCCTGCTCTGGCCATCTCGCTGGCGATGCACGACAAGCCGGCCTATTATGATACAGCCGCTCATGTGGCGGTCAAACTGGTCAAGCAGTTGATTGCCGATCCATTGCCAGCCGATACGATCCTCAACATCAACGTGCCCAACGTTCCGATTGAATCACTGTCCGGGTATGAAGTGACGCGTCTGGGACACCGACATCGTGCAGAACCCTTTATCCGTCAGACGGACCCGCGTGGCCGCAGTGTGTACTGGATAGGGCCCGCGGGTGCAGAGCAGGATGCCGGGCCTGGCACTGACTTTCATGCCATACGCCATGGCAAGGTCGCCATCACGCCCATTCATGTTGATCTGACCCGATATCAGGCACTGGATCAGCTCGCCGATTGGGTCGAGAAGCTCTGATCGTGGGACTTCGTGCACACAGTCATGCGTCATCCAATCTCGATTCTGGACGGGGTTGAGCGGATGTCTGTCGCCGGACTCAGTGGAATCGGGATGACCTCGCAGCGGACCCGCAATCGGCTTATTCAACGCTTGAGGGATGCTGGAATCAGCAACGAGGCAGTGCTTCAGGCCATGGGTGATATTCCCAGGCATCTGTTTGTTCAGGAAGCACTCTCCTCGAGGGCCTATGAGGACACGGCGTTACCGATCGGACATGGTCAGACCATTTCCCAGCCCTGGGTGGTGGCCACCATGACCGCTGCACTGCTCGAACATGGTGTACCTGATCGGGTGCTGGAAATCGGTACGGGCTCCGGGTATCAGGCCACCGTGTTATCAAAGCTCGTACCTCAGGTCTACACGGTCGAACGGGTCGAAGAACTGTTTCGATCGGCTCGTCGGGTGTTTCGTGCTGTCGGAGCCAGGAACATCCGCTGCAAGAAGAGTGATGGCTATCTGGGATGGCCCGAGAATGCCCCCTTTGAAGCCATCATGCTGACTGCGGCCCCTCCCGGCATTCCCGAAGCTCTGCTTAAGCAGCTGTCTATCGGTGGCCGACTCATTGCACCGGTCGGTCAGGGCCAGCATCAGCGCCTGATCTGTGTCACTCGGACCGAATCCGGTTTTGAAGAGACGGACTTAGGTGGCGTGATCTTTGTGCCCATGCTGCAAGGCCTGGAGTAGATGGCTATTTTCACCAGCGTCTATCTGCGTTGTCTGGGGTGGGCCAGTCATCGCTATGCCACGGCCTGGCTGGCGGCGGTTGCCTTCACCGAAGCCATTTTCTTTCCGATACCACCGGACGTCCTGCTGGCGCCGATGGCACTGGCACGTCGTCATCGCGCGTGGTGGTATGCCACAGTCTGCACGCTGGCCTCTGCGTTGGGAGGACTGTGCGGCTATCTGTTGGGGACCTATGCCATTGACTGGCTGATGCCGATCGTGGTCAAGATGGGTTTTGAGCAGCAATTGATCGATGCTGGCGTATCCTTTACCCGATGGGGTTTCTGGTTCGTCTTCATTGCCGGCTTTTCGCCGATCCCGTACAAGGTGTTCACCATCGCTGCTGGAATGAGTGGCATGGCCTTGGTGCCGTTTATCGCCGGATCAATCATTGGACGCAGTGCGCGATATTTTCTGATTTGCGGACTGATCTATATTGGCGGTGAGCGGATGCGCGATCAGCTGCAGAAATGGATGGAAGTCATCGGCTGGAGTGTGGTTGTTCTGCTCGCAGTAGTCATGTTGCTGTTCTATTTGGGCGTGGTATGAAACAACAGAGATCGACATGAAAGATTCGGGCCCATGAGATCAGGTCAGACACGAGGGGGCCAATGAGCCCTCGGCGGACGCTGCTGCTCATGACCGGAGCGATCATCCTGATCTCTGCTTGCTCCGGACGTCACTCTGCTCCGATTTACGACCGTAGCGCCAACCGCCATCAGCGTGCGGCAGAATCCAGCTCTGCAATACGCATTCCCTCCTATTATGTGGTGCGCCCCGGCGATACGCTGTACGCCATCGCATTTCGCTATGGGCTGGATTTCAAGACGCTGGCTCATTGGAATGAGATACCGCCGCCG
>QIKT01000040.1 GCA_003233095.1 Oceanospirillales bacterium
CAAGCGGCTGATACAGCCATACCGAAAAACAGGTACCGTCATCGTAAAGAGCGGTCATCGCAATGGTTTCAGGCGGCAGTACTCGGACGCGGACATTCGCCTGCTGGCAACCATGGACGAACACCACAATCACCCCAGCGGGCCGGTGCTCAAGAAACTCTGTGAACGGGCTTGGCAGTGTTTTGGTCAGGGTCAGTTGTATTTTGTTCGTGATGACGCGGCCCATGTCTATCGAATCGATACCGGTTCCTTCGACCATCGGCCTGGGCTTGGCGGTCAACCTCATCAACGGTGATCTGTACTCGGCTGTGTACAGTGGCCATCAGGCCGCCTTGTATCACCTGCAAGTGACTGTGACCGATCGCTGATGACTCATGACGTTGGTGACACCCGCCGTTCACCTTCTTGTGATAGCCTCGTCACCACTTCAATCGACCGGAATTGCACACCATGACTCTTACCACCCGAATTTTCAGTTGCCTGCTGCTGATTCCTGGCATTGCGGCCGCACAATCAACCTCATCAGAGTTTGATGGGCATTCGCTGGATATCGGCCTGGTCGCCATCAGCGCCAGTTCGGTCTATCGAGGCGGTGACATGCAGACCCGAGCGTTTCCAGCGATCAACTATCGCTACAAGCGGTTCTTTGTCGAAGGCAATGAGCTGGGCTTCGACCTACTCGGCAATGATCAGTGGGAAGTGCGAGTTGGATTGGGCACCGATCTGGCGGGTGATGTCGATCGCGGCGACAGTGATGAACTTGAGGACTTGCCCGGTCTGAGTTTGCCGGTCAGCGCGTTTGTTTCTGCGCAGTACACCAGCTCGATCGGTCAGTTCCGCCTGGCGTATGGCTCAGAGATCAACAACAAGCACGAGGGTGATCAGCTGTCATTTCGCTACAGAGCACCGTTCAGTCAGGGACGCTGGCTGTTGGTCCCCTCGGCCGAAGTCACCTCCCACAGTGACGAGGTGGTGGACTATTTCTATGGGGTCGGACCTGCCTCGGCCACGCCGACGCGCCCGGCCTATCAGGCAGATTCGGAGCGAGTGATTCAGCTTGGCATGACGGCCATTCGGCCGATCAACGATCGCTGGACTTTCTTCGGTAACTTCTCCTGGCAGAGTCTGGGCGATGAGATTGCAGACAGCCCGATTGTCGATGACAATGACCGTTTGGGTCTGTTTGTCGGAGTGACATGGAAGGTTTTCTGAGCCAACAATTCAGCGACTGCGTGGCCTGCCACTGATCTTGAGGTCATGATAGGATGCGCCCATGACACAGCAAATCCAACTCAATCCGGCGCTGGATCCTGACGCACTTCGCGAGTCTTTTCTGGAACGAGGTCGGCTGCAGATTCCGAACATCTTCGATCAAGCTACGGCCGACTATCTGCATCAGTTGCTCAAAGAGCATCAGGACTGGTATCTGGCCTACAACGAAGGCGATCAGTTCTTCGAGAGTAGCATGGCCGAGCTGCAGTCGATGACGCCCAAGCAGCAACAGCGATTCAATCAGGGCGTCTCGGAGCGCGCCCGGGATCAGTTTCAATACGTGTTTTTCCAGTACTACATCACTCAGGCCATTCGCCTGGGCGAGCACCCAGGTCACCCGATGCATGCGATGCACGCCTTCATGAACAGTGAAGCCAGCATCGATTTCATGCGTCGACTGACCGGTCAGGATGACATCAACCAGGCCGACAGTTTTGCCTCCTGCTATTTGCCTGGCCATTTTCTGACTCGTCATGATGATCGCCATGCCGCCCATGATCGGGTCGCGGCTTATGTGTTCAGCCTGACGACAGGCTGGGATCCAAACTGGGGTGGCCATCTGGCCTTTTTCGACCCCGATGGCAATATCGAACAGGCTCTGATGCCGTCCTTCAACAGCCTGAATCTGTTTCTGGTGCCGCAGGATCACTCGGTTCAGCAAGTCACCTCGTTTGCCGGTGTCAGTCGAACCAGTTACATCGGCTGGTTGCAGCGCTAAGCCCAAGCCACTGATTTATTGATAACCTCGGGCCTGCAGACTGAACAGGTGGGCGTAATGCCCCGATTGCTCCATCAGCTGCTGATGATCGCCACGCTCGATGATCTGACCCTGATCGATGACAACAATCTGATCTGCCATCCGCACGGTCGAGAAACGGTGTGAAATAAGGATCGCGATCCGGTCGCGGGTCAGGTTTCTGAAATGCTCGAAAATAGTCGCCTCTGCGCCAGCATCCATGGCCGCAGTGGGTTCATCCAACACCAGAATATCGGCCTGCTCGCGCATGAAAGCCCGTGCCAGAGCAATTTTCTGCCATTGACCACCCGACAGCTCTCGGCCGTTCATGAACCATTTACCCAGTTGGGTCTGGTATTTCTGGGGTAACTCTTCGATGAAGGTGTCGGCCAGGCCCTTGCTGCTGGCTTTTCGCCAGCGCTCGGCGTCGTCGAAGTGTCGTACATCACCCGCGCCGATGTTTTCTCCAGCGGTCAGCTGATAGCGGGCAAAATCCTGAAAAATCACACCTATGCGCTGTCGCAGAACGGTCTCGTCCCAGTGCTGAAGATCGGCCCCATCAAGCATAATGCGGCCGTTGTCTGGGCGGTAGAGTCTAGTCAGTAGCTTGATCAGCGTGGTTTTTCCAGCCCCATTGTCACCCACAATCGCCAGCGACTGGCCAGGCCTGATATGCAGATTGATCTGATCCAGAGCCGGTGCGTCGCTGTCCGGGTAATAGAAGCTGACCGCCTCGAATCGAATACCGTCGCCCGGGAGGGGGCCTTCGGTCAGGTCGCCATCGCTGCGAGTGGTGGGAGTGTCGAGGAATTCGTACAAGGTCGACAGGTACAGATTATCTTCATACATGCCGCTGATGGACGCAAGAATGGCCGAGACGGCCGATTGGCCTTGCCGGAACAGCAATAGATACATGGTCATCTGACCGATGGTGATCTGGCCGCTGACCGCCGTGACCGCGGTCCAGGCATAGGCCAGGTAAAGGCTGATCGTGCCCAGCAAGCCCAGCGCAAAGCCCCAGCTGTCGCGGCGAAAGGTCAGCGCCCGGTCTTCGCGATAGAGCGTGTTGAAAATTTTCCGATAGCGATCCAGCAATCGCTCACCGAGACCAAACAGCTTGACCTCTTTGGCATGGTCTTCGCGGGCCAGCACGGTCTCAAGATACATCTGCATCCGGGTTTCGGGTGATCGCCAGCGAAACAGTCGGAACGCATCGCCCGAGAATTTGGCTTCGGCAAAAAACGCCGGCAGACCTGCCAGCAACAGAACCAGCAGTGCCCACGGTGAAAATTGCACCAGCAGGACCCCATAGCTGATCAGCGAAATCAGGTTCTGTGCCAGTCCAAAGGTGCGAGTGACCAGTGACAAGGGTCGAGAGGAGGCCTCGCGACGGGCCCGGGTCATCTTGTCATAGAATTCCGAGTCCTCGAACTGTGCCAGTTCCAGCGTCTGCGCCTTGTCCAGAATCATCACATTGACGCGCTGCCCCAGCTGCGCGCGCAGCAGAGACTGACAGACCGAGATACCTCGCTGCGCCGCAGCCATGACCATAACCAGCCCGGCCTCGATCATGACCCATTGATACACCAGTCCCAGATCTGCGCTGCCGTCAGTTTGATGGACAGCGGCTGCGGCGACCACCGCATCGATCAGCATCGCACCGATATAGGCCATACCTGCGGGCACCACGCCACCGACCAGAGTCAGCAGGGCCAGGATAATGGTCAGCAGCGGACTGGTGGACCAAACCAGTTCGATGGCGCGACGACTGAATCGAAACACGCCGAAGAATTCGGCAAATGACGCCGATGACGCCGATGGTGGGTTGGGTGGAGACACGTGAGACTTCCGATGGGATACCCTCAACAAGATGCAGCTCACAGCGCACAAATTCAATCCTGACTGACAGAGCCAAGATCGCTGACCTGTCGGAGTGTCGCTGGTATCATGCAGATGCGTATCGACGGCGGCGGCCTGTTTAGGGAGCCTCTGAACAAGTCGTGATCGGTTGTCTTGGGCGTATTTCCCATCTCAATCAAATCCGCCCCGACTTGTTCAGAGGCTCCTTAGTTTCAAGACTGAGTCTTGCGGCTTTGACTACAATGGATGAGAGACACAACGATGATCAAGCGACTATTCAAATGGGCGGGCCTGACACTGCTGGTGATACTGGGACTCGCTGGCGGTCTGATTGCCCATGAGTGGCATGCCGAGAAACCCTGGTTCTTTCGTGCCTATCTCGATCGAACACCGATCAGGATTGCCTTTCAGAGACCTGAAACCCTGACGTCGCTTGGCTTTCTCGAGTCACTGGGCATCAATGGTCACAATGCCGAGCTGAATGATGCGCATCCGGATCGGACCACCGAACTGTTCGATGTGCTTCGCGAGTATCGTGCGGGTCTGGATCAGTATGCCGATGACACGCTGGATGCCAACCAGCTGATGAGCAAGCAGGTGGCCCGCTATCTGCTGGATATTCTGGTGGAGGCCGAAGCCTATCGCTACCACTTTTATCCGGCCAACCAGATGTTCGGCATTCAGAGTGCCTTCCCGAGCTTCATGGAGGCGCAGCATCAGGTTCGATCGATCGAAGATGCTGAACATTATCTTGCCCGTATGGAAAAGCTACAGCGCAAATACAAGCAGCAATTGCTGGATCTGATTATCCGCGAGCAGCGAGGCATCATTCCGCCGCGGTTTGTCATCGAGCGAGTGCTCAAGCAGATGCAGGATTTCGTCGATACACCCGCAGAGGACAATATTCTTTACTCGTCACTCGCTGAAAAGCTGGACGAGGTCGAAAACCTCACGCGTGACGAACGAAACCAACTGCTGCTCAGGGCGCAAGGTCTGATCGATAATCAGGTCTATCCGGCCTATGGACTGTTTATAGATTACTTTACCGAGCTGTTGCCAAAGGCTGGCACCGACGATGGTTACTGGCGACTGCCAGAGGGTGACAAGGTCTATGCGCTGGCCCTGAAACTGTTTACCACAACCGACTACACTGCTGAGGAGATACATCAGTTGGGACTGACCGAGGTCGATCGGATTCAGGCCGACATGATGGGCCTGTTCGACACGCTCGGCGTCGACACCTCGAAGGGTTTCATTGCTGCCTCCAACGCCTTCTCGAGTGATCCGGCGTTCTATTACAAAGACAGCGACGCTGGCAGGGCGCAGATCCTCGAGGATTATCAAACCATTCTGGACGAAATTGACGTGGGGCTTGGTTCGGCCTTCAACATCCGTCCCAAGGCCGGGATGGAAGTGGTTCGCATTCCCCTGTTCAAGGAAGAAACCTCGCCCGGCGCCTATTATCAACAACCCTCGCTGGATGGCTCAAGACCGGGCCGCTTTTTTGCCAATCTGTTTGATATCAAGGCCACGCCGACCTTTGGCATGCGCACACTCGCGTATCATGAGGGCATTCCCGGACATCATTTTCAAGTGGCGATTGCCATGGAGCTTGAAGGCATGCCGCTGATTCGACGCTTTGCGATGTTTTCAGCGTATTCCGAAGGATGGGCGCTGTATGCCGAACAGCTGGCCTGGGAGTTGGGCTTTCAGCAACACACCGAGGATAATATCGGTCGACTGGTGGCCGAGCTGTTTCGCGCCGTGCGTTTGGTAGTGGACACGGGGATCCATCACAAGCGATGGAACCGCGAGGAAGCCATTGACTACATGCTCATCAATACCGGCATGGCCGAGTCGGACGTGACCTCGGAGATCGAGCGCTATATTGTCATGCCGGGTCAGGCAACGTCCTACAAGATCGGCATGATGAAGATTCTCGAGCTGCGTCAAAAGGCCAGGGATGCCCTGGGAGATCGCTTTGATCTGGCTCGCTTTCATGATGCGGTGTTGAAGAATGGCCCGTTGCCACTTGATTTGCTCGAGCAGATTATTGACCAGTACATTGCCGCGGATATAGGGAGCCTCTGAACAAGTCTTAAGCGGATTGAATGCTGATGACAAATGCGTCCAATCAAAGCGCAGGAACTGAGCCATAGTGCTGCGATGGTTCTGTTCCTGATAGTGCAATGGAGGCATATTTCACGGTCAAGGCCGCCGTTCATGACTTGTTCTGAGGTTTCCCGGAGACAGCGGCCTGATGAACTCTGCTCGACGAGCAGGCTGTGACGTGGGCGCTGCAAGTCGGCACGCTTCAATAGTCTGAATGGCAGAGTCAATCCTGGTGGACTGTTGATTGCATGGGCCCATCATTGTGATTCGCCCAAAAGATCGGCAGATCGATTAGCGGTATCGGTCACCCAGGATCGCATTGATGAACAAACGGGTGCCCTCGCGTTCGGCTGACAGTTTGCCCTTCATGGCCTGGTTGGCGATCAGGTCCAGGTCTGTGCTGCCTGGAACCAGGCGTCGCGCCAGGCGCAGTTGCATCCGATCCAGTTCCATCGTGTCTGCGCTGGGATAGCGCTGGGACAACAGCGCTCGCCGATGGCGTGACGCTTCATCAACCGCGTTGGCTTCCTGAGCCTTCGGGTTTTCGGTCCGAGAGACCGAATGTTGTTTGACCCAGTCGCTTGCTCGCCTCAGAGCGGCCGCGTCAGCAGCAGTGCGCTTGTCCTCATGCAGCAGGCTGATGGTATCGATCACCAGTTCACACAATTTGATCTCCTCACGCGGCGTGACGATCTGCCAGTGATCGCCTGATGTGACCAGTTCGATGTAATGAGTGCTGGCAATTCGCTGCTCGGGCGATCCGGTTTCAATCTGAAAGGACTGCGGTTCGGTCGACATCACATGGCCACCTGTTCGGAGGGTCTGATCCAGTGATCGGAGCGGATAAACCCGGACTCTACCGCCCGCAAGGTACCGGGCAGGTAGCAGCTGTCGCGATCGACGGACATTTCCAGATCATCATATTGAGGATCAAAGGGCAGATGATAGAGGTCCTGCTGTGAGATCGGGTCCTTTTGGCATTTGACCATCGGGAATCGTTTCAGTGACTGGTGCTTGAGATTGATATCCAGCTCTTCGGCGATGACTCGAGTGTCGTCATTGGGTGTCGAGTGAGAGAACATGTACAAGGTGATGTTCAGCTCCGGTCGAGCCAGTTTCATTTGAATCAGGGACCGATACAGTCTGAGCATGGAGTTTTCGCGGACGACCTGTGATTCGCTATGATACTCACTGACCACCAGGCAGGCCTGGTCGCCCTGGCAGCAAAACAGATCACGCCCAAACTCTTCAAAGCCATCAATGTGGCTCAGCAGTGAGACCTTCCAGCCATCATTTTCGAACAGATATCGGATGAATCGCTCGTAGTGGCGGGATTGTTCGAAGCGGGACATGGACTTGCTCAGATAGCGTTTCAGTGCAATCTGCATCACCTCGGCGATGGGTCGGGACAGGTACTCCTGTTCGCTCAGATAGCCGATAGCCAGTGCTGGCTCGATGTCCTGCAAGGCCGCATAGCCAAGCGTTTTCAGCCGCACGTCCTCGTTCAGGATGGTATTGCGAAAATCAGCCAGGAACGGGAAATATTCCTCATAGCTTGCCAGCTGGTACTCCATCCTGCGATTGCTCGACAGCAATTGGTATCGCTGGCAACGAAGCTCGGCAATCAGGTCATCACGATCTGCGGGGGATTCGGTGTTCAGCGAGAGTGGGTGAAGTGCCTGGTCATCCTGATGACTGACCAACTCGACCCAGGCGGTGGCCAGCCATTGTCGACCGTTGAGAAAGCCGTCCTTGAGGGCGTCACGAAATTCGCCAGCCTGATTGAGCAGTTCGGTGAACTTGCGTTCGCGTGTCTGCAGCAGAACCTGAGTTTGAAGGCGTTTGCGTTTAACGTCCGAGAGCAGCTTCAGAACGTGTTTACGCTGCTTGCGCGCTTTCTCCTCAAGTTGTTCGTGCTGTTTGAGCAGTGCCGCTTTGTGTTGCCTATTGTCACCGCTGGCGACAACCCATCCCAACAGAAAGGTAGCGGCAGCGAGCAGCAGGGCATACAGCATGGCAGGGTCCATTCAGTCAGATTATCGCCAGTGTGCCAAAAGCCCGGGTTGCTCTACAGCAGTCCGGGTCGGGTTTTACAAATTCATCACAATGCGCCAGTCAAAGGGTGATCTGGGTCACATTTTATAATTGGCCACCGGTTGCTCGGCCAACGACTGAGCCATTTCCAGCGCGCGATCTCGATCTTCGGCCAAAGCGGCAGGCCGTTCGGCTTTGCTGTGATCACAGCAGATGCTCACCCGTATCTTCTGAACGCCCAGATACAGCTCGCCCACGGCGAGGCCGCCCTGGTCACCCGCTCGGTCAATCAGTTGATCCCACTGACGGCTCATCTCCTCGCTGTCTGCATAGCGGGTGTATCCGGGGTGGATGCGCGCGTGCCAGTGCGATATCGGCCTCAACTTGCGTGACTGACAGCGCTCTTAAGTCGGGACGACTTGCCTCGGTTTGTGCCTGAGCACTGACGCTGCTCAGGCAGACAAGGAGCCTGTCGGACTTAAGGAGCCTCTGAACAAGTCGTGACCGACTGTCTTGAGCGTCAAATACGCCTGCTCGGCGTTGCATGAGCTGAGCCATAGCCCCACTATGACTCAGCTCATGCGCCTTGATTGGACCCATTTGCCATCTCAATCCAATCCGCTTAAGAGCTTGTTCAGAGGCGCCTTAGAAGTGTGCCTCGTTGAATGTGACAGGAATAACGACCGGGTACACCAGTGTCGAAATATTGTCCGGCCGTTCGTTACTCTGATGAGGACAATATTCACAAACCCACTCAGGAGACGCTCATGCAGTACATGTTACTCATCTACACCGATCCATCCACCGACCCACAGCCAGGCACCGAAGCGTTCGAGGCCATGATGGCCGGCTATTACAGTTTCACAGAGACGGTCACCGCTGACGGTGTGCTGGTTCACGGCGAGGAACTGGCAGCGGCTGAGACCGCAACCACGGTCAGCCTGCGAGATGACTCGCTGACGCTTACCGATGGGCCATTTGCAGAGACCCGTGAAACGCTCGGTGGCTATTATTTGCTCGAATGCAAGGACCTCGATAGCGCGATTTCCTATGCGCGGCTGATTCCTTCGGTGTCGACGGGCCTGATCGAGATCAGGCCGATTGTTGTTCACGGTTGACCGAGTGACTCAGGACGATCAGATCGAGATAATATTGCAGACTTGCCGGCCGCGCGTGCTGGCCTGTCTGCAATCACGATTGCATGACCTGGCCCTCGCCGAGGATCTGTTGCAGGACGCCAGTCTGAAGGCCTGGGAGCATTGGCGTCGTGACGGACTGGTCGACCATCCACTGGCCTGGTTGCTGAAGACGGCTCAGCGGCTGGCGATCGATCGATTTCGGCGCGATGGTCGTCTATTGGACTACCAGCAGCAGGTCCAGGCACTGACTGATGCCGATCAGCAGATCAGTGACAGTGTCGACCAGGATATACCCGATGATCGCCTCCGACTGATCTTCATCTGCTGCCATCCGGCACTCAATGAACAGGTCCGAGTGGCTCTGACTCTGACGACGTTTTGTCACATGCCGGTGCGCCAGGTGGCCCGGGCTCTGTTGGTCAACGAGGCCACACTGGCGCAGCGGCTGGTGCGGGGCAAGCGCAAGATTCGTGATGCGGGCATTGCCTTTCAGACGCCGGGTCCGGAGCAGTGGCCTGAGCGTCTGAGCTCGGTGCTGGCCAGTCTGTATCTGATTTTCAACGCTGGACATCTGCCTGAATCGGTGCAGGAGCCGGTCAATTCATCGCTCTGCGATCAGGCGGTATCGCTGGCATTGATGCTGGTGGAACTGATTCCTGATGATCCTGAGGTGCGAGGTCTTGCCGCGCTGTTGTTGCTTGTTGATGCCCGACGACCGGCGCGTCACGATGCACAGGGCGCATACATCAGTCTGGGGCAGCAGGATCGAACCCTCTGGAATACCGAACGAATTGAGGTCGGGCAGAGTCACCTGGATCAGGCGTTGGTTCATCGTCGTCCCGGGCCCTATCAGCTGCAGGCGGCTATCGCCAGCCTGCACGCACAGGCCGACAACGTCGAGACAAGCGACTGGTTGCAGATCACGCTGTTGTACCAGCGTCTCTACCGACTGCAGCCGTCCGCTGTTATTGCACTGAACGGCATCATGGCAGCATCGCATCTGAGGACAGCCGAGCAGACTCTCGCCGAGCTCGAGCGGCTGAATGCAGAACAAGATTTGTCCCGGTTTCAGCCCTTGTATGCCGCTCGGGCGGATGTGTTGAGGCAGTTGAATCAACTTGACGACTCGGCACAGGCCTACGCCCAGGCGATTGCTCTGAGTCATAACGATACGGAACGACGATGGCTGCGACAGCAGTGTGAGCAAATGCTGGAACGCGCATCCCATTGAGCCAATGGTGACCTATCACATGGTTTTTTGATGAGCAATCGCTAGAATGGCCCGTCGCCAGCCGTTGGCTGGTCGGATCGATCTTGGGAGGTGGGTGTTGATTTATCGAATTTTTTTACTGGTATGCGCATTGAGCAGTGTTGCCCCGGCAGTCAACGCCAACCCTGATATTTGGACGCTCCGGTCCGTAGAAGGGGACGGACCCTGGGTGGTTCGCATTGCCACCGAAGACCCGCGTCTGATCGCCAAATTACGCACCACATTCGACGTCTGGGGTCTGGACCGCAGTGAACGCAGCGTCATCCTGGCGATTGATGATCAGGATGAATTGAACGCTCTGGAAGATTATGGCCTGCCGTATCAATTCGACCCCGAATGGACCGAACAGTATTTCAGGACGCCGCTCAGAGCAGTCGCTGGTTCCGACACGATTCCCGGCTTTGCCTGTTACAGCACGGTTGAGCACACCTATCAACGTTTAGATACGCTGGCGGCCTCTCGACCAGATCTGGCTCAGATCATCGACATCGGCGATAGCTGGGAAAAGATCAATCTGTCCAGTGGTGGATATGATATTCGCGTAATCCGCATTACCAACTCTGCTATTGCAGGGCCCAAGCCGGTGTTGTTTGCCATGGGTTCTATTCATGCTCGAGAATACACTCCGGCAGAGCTGGTTACCCGTTTTGCCGAACGTTTGATCAATGACTATGGTGTGGACCCGGACGTGACCTGGATTGTCGATCATCATGAGGTGCACCTGTTGGCACCGGGCAATCCGGATGGACGCAAGAGAGCCGAGGCGGGTCAGTCCTGGCGAAAGACCACCAATCAGGCCTACTGTGGAGTGACAAGCAATAGCCGTGGTGCCGATATGAATCGAAACTTTCCGTTCAAGTGGCAGAATGGCGGAACGGGTCAGGAATGTTTCGAAAACTATACTGGTCCTTCGCCAGCCTCCGAGTCTGAGACCCAGGCCATCAATAATTATATTGCAACGATTTTCCCGGATCAGCGTGGCCCCAATGACTTCGATGCCGCGCCTGATAATGCCACTGGGGTGTATCTGGATATTCACAGTTTCTCTGAGGTGGTGATCTGGCCATGGGGTTGGAATGCGCCGCAGTTATCACCCAATAATTCGCAGTTGCAGACGCTGGGTCGCCGCTTTGCCTTTTTCAACAGCTATCTGCCTGAGACGGCCGATGATTTTGGCGGAGTTCGGGGGGCGTCTGACGACAACGCCTATGGTGAATTGGGAGTGGCGACGTATACGTTTGAACTGGGCACGACGTTCTTCCAGTCCTGCGCGGTCTTTGAAAACACCATACTGCCAGACAATATGCAGGCGCTGATGTATGCCGCACGGGTGGCTCGCACACCGTATTTGACTCCGGGCGGACCCGACATCCTGACACCTCAGCTGTCCGAGCAGACCGTCGAACCAGGTGATTCTGTGACCCTGACAGCGACGGCGACTGATAATCGGTTCAACAATAGCAATGGCGTTGAGCCGACCCAGGCTATTGCGAGTGTTAATGTGACTGTCAATGTGCCGCCCTGGGACCCGTCAGCCACTCCGATATCTCTGAGTGCATTGGATGGCAACTTCGACCAGCTGAGCGAGGTGGTCAGCATCACTCTGGACACCACAGGTTTCAGCAATGGCCGGATGCAACTGTACCTTCAGGCCACCGACCAGAGCGGTGCCAGCGGCCCCGTTTCAGCGGTTTTTCTCGACATTGATGGTCTGAAACCGCTGATCTTCATGGATGGATTTGAAACCCCCTGACAGGGTAGTCCGGGAATGACCGAACTTGTCACAGACGCGGTGGCGCTTCTCGTGTTCGGGTCAGGCTGCTAGAATGAACGTCATACACCGCCCTAGGAGGCTAGCTCCGCTTGAATGCCCTGAACGCAGACAACTCGAAATCGAACCAAGCGATGACACCTGAACTGACACGTGATCTGGTTCTTGCCGCGCTTGATGATGCCAAGGCTCAAGATGTTGTTGTAATCGACGTGACCGGAAAGACCTCGATCACCGATTTCATGATCATTACATCCGGAACCTCATCCAGACACCTCAAGACGCTGACTCAGAGCGTCATGTCGCACTGCAAGCAAGCCGGTTGCGAGATTCTGGGCAGCGAAGGCGACTCAGGCAGTGAATGGCTGCTGGTGGATCTGGGTGATGTGCTGTTGCATGCCATGCTGCCGCAGACCCGCACCTACTACAACCTGGAGTCTATCTGGCAGGTCGATGAACCTGTGACCTCCTGAACCGCGCACTGCGTATGCAGATCGAAGTTGCTGTCAGCATCGGGATATCACGGCCGTGAAACTTCACATGATTGCCGTTGGGCAGAAGATGCCCGAGTGGGTCAATACGGGCATTGACACCTATCAGCGTCGCATGCCTGCTCATCTGCCCTTGATGGTCCGCGAAATTGCCGCCGAACCACGGCCCCGGCAAGCCACTGGCAATGTGAGCAAACTCATGGACGCCGAAGCTGAACGAATTCGCCAGGCTATCCCTGATCAGGCCATTTGTGTGGCGATGGAAGTGAAGGGCTCTTCGTGGAGCACCGAATCACTGGCCAGCCGCTTCGCCGAGTGGATGCAGTCCGGGCAGGACATCTGTTTTCTTATCGGAGGCCCGGACGGGCTGCAACCTGATCTGAGTCGACAGTGCCAGTCTCGCTGGTCCCTGGGGGCGCTGACTCTGCCACACCCTCTGGTTCGGGTCATCATTGCCGAACAGCTGTATCGGGCACATACCATTCTCACAGGGCACCCCTATCACCGTGGCTGAGTCGATTGAGCAGCCCATCTACCTGGCGTCCCGCTCACCCAGACGACACGAACTGCTGGGTCAGATCGGGATCAGCTTCGAGCAGATTCCCGGGGATATTGATGAGGCGACCAGGGGCGGGGAGGCCGCAGAACACTATGTCGAACGAATGGCGCGTGGCAAGGCTCTGGCGGGCATGCACTGGCTTCAAGCCCAGTCTGAAGAGTTTGAACGGCGTCCGATACTCGCTGCTGACACCATCGTGGTGGTCGATGACGAGATCCTCGGCAAGCCCGTCTCACGCGATCACAGCGCGCAGATGCTGCGACGATTATCGGATCGGACTCATCGGGTGATGACGGCGATTGCTGTGGCTCATGGCGCGATCTGCCAAAGTTTGGTGCAGATATCCGAAGTGTGTTTTGCGCCACTGGATGAAGACTGGATTTCGCGATACTGGGAGACCGGTGAGCCAGCTGACAAGGCGGGCTCATACGGTGTGCAAGGGATTGCTGGTGCGCGGGTTGTCGAGATTCGAGGCAGCTATTTCGGGGTAATGGGGCTGCCATTGTTCGACACGGTCGAACTGCTTGAAGCGGTCTTGAAACGGACCCAGGGAGAGCGTGAATGAGCCAGGAAATATTGATCAATGTCACGCCCTCAGAGACACGGGTCGCCATGATTGACAATGGCATGCTGCAGGAATTGATGATCGAGCGCAGTTCCAAGCGCGCGTATACCGGCAATATCTACATCGGCAAGGTAGTGCGCATCATGCCGGGCATGCAGGCGGCGTTTGTGGACGTTGGTCTGGAGCGTTCGGCTTTTCTGCACCTGTCCGATATTCGCCGCCCGTCTTCGGGCGATGATGAGGCCGAGGTCTCCATTTCCGACGTCTTGTTGCCGGGCCAGCAGCTGATGGTGCAGGTGATCAAGGACCCACTCGGCACCAAGGGTGCAAGGCTGAGCACACACATCAGCCTGCCCTCGCGTTATATGGTGCTAACACCCGGTCATCCACAAATCGGGGTCTCGCTGCGTATTCCCGAGCAGGGCAGGGAGCAGCTTCGCAGTATGGTCGAGGAGGCCTGTGACGATGATCGTCATAACGGCTTCATCGTTCGAACCAACGCCGAGGAAGTCGATACCATTGTGCTTCGCGCTGACATGGCCTATCTGGAAAAACTCTGGCAGTTGATCCAGTCGCGCCACAAAAGTGCCAGGCCCGGTGATTGTGTGTATGAAGACTTGCCATTGTATACGCGAGTGATTCGCGACTCGATGACCGCCAACATCGAAAGGGTGAGGCTTGATTCATCGACGGCCTTCGATCAGACCCTGAGTTTTGTGAGTCAGTTTTTGCCTGAATGGACCGACAAGATCGAGTTGTATCTCGAAGCACGTCCCATCTTTGATCTGCATGGTGTCGAAGACGAGATCAATCGAGCTCTGGAACGCCAGGTGAACCTCAAGTCTGGAGGGCATCTGGTGATCGATCAGACCGAAGCAATGACCACGATTGACGTCAATACCGGTTCCTTCATTGGCTATCGAAATCAGGAGGACACGATATTCAAGACCAATCTGGAAGCGGCTCAGGCGATCGCTCGCCAGCTCAGGTTGAGAAACCTGGGTGGCATCATCATCATCGATTTCATCGACATGGAAGATGCAGCCCACCGGGAATCGGTTCTGGAGACGCTGAGCGCTGCGCTGGCAGTTGATCACGTGAAGAGCTCCATTTCGGGTCTTTCCGAACTGGGTCTGGTGGAAATGACTCGCAAGCGCACCAGTGAATCGCTGGAGCATGTGATGTGCGAGCCCTGTCAGTTGTGCAATGGCGTCGGCTACCTGAAGACCAGTGAGACGGTCGCCTTCGAGATATTTCGTGAGATCATTCGCTCGGTGCGCCAGTTCAACGCCGAGCGGCTGATGGTCATGGCGGCACCGGCGGTGGTGGACCGAATTCTCGATGATGATGCTTCAATCATTGCCGAGCTCGAAGAAGCGCTGGGCAAGACCATCCGGTTCAAGCCTGAAGATCAGTATTCACAGGAACAGTTTGATGTGGTTTTGCTTTGATTACTCGATGCTGGCCATGTCCCTGCGGCAGTGCAACGAATCGTTAACATGCATAGGGTATTGATCGTTTACACTGATGGGTTGAACCCTTCTCATTGCTGTTTGGAGCGCGGGCGAATCGTCCTCCGAGCCGTCAGGTGGTCTTGCATGATCCATGGCTGATATTCGTCGATCCCTCATACGGTTCAGAGCCATACTCTGGACCACGCTCGTCCTGTTGACGCTGTTGCTGGCCCTTGCAGTGGGTGGGCTGCGTCTGATGGTCCCCTATGCGCATCATATTCATTCGGAAATCGAACAATGGCTGAGTCAGGCGACAGGGCAATCGGTGCGCCTGGGGCAGGTCGATGGTTTTTGGGACAATGGCGAAGCGCGACTGGCCTTGAAGGACGTGCGGATCAGTCGATCCGATGGATCCCCTCTGCAACTGGACCTTATGGAGCTGAGCCTGGATCCCGGGCGCTGGCTGATTCCAGGCGGTCATGGCGGTCTGAGTATTCACATTGTGGCAGACCGAATCGGCATTGAACGAGGCGACGACGGACAGTGGCAGCTGACCGGCATCAACGGCGTCAGTGATGGGCAGTCACGTGAGGATCTGCTCTCTCTTCTGGATCAGATCGGCAATGCAGGATTCAAGGCTCGTGAGGTCGCCATCGATGACCGTCTGAGCGGGCACCATTTACAGTTGAATGACCTGCGCCTGAACCTGGTGGGACGAGAAGGTGTCCGAATCGTTGAGGGTGAAGCCGGACGGGACGGGAGTGATGACCGACTGCAGTTTTCCGTTGAACTACCCATGCTCGATGACCCTAACTGGCAGTGGGCCGCTTATATTGATCTGCAGGTCGCCGATTTGGGGCAGTGGTTTGCGGATTGGCCCTGGCTGGGAGCCCGCCCTCTGCAGGGCGCTGTGGATCTGTCGCTCTGGCTTGAAGGCAATCAGCAAGGCGTCCAGCGTGTTCGCTCTGATCTGGAGCTCTTGGCTCTGACCCTTGGGGGTAATTTGAAACCTGAGGGCGAGACAACTCTGATTGCAACACGCTATGGTCTGGACCGATTGTCTGCGGCCATCGAGCTGACCATGGGTGACGATCATCAGTGGCAGCTGCTGATTGATGAACTGGAAGTCGAGCGCAAGGGTCGGGCCTGGCCGAAGACCAGCGTGGCGATTAAACGACTGCTTGACTCAAGCGGACGGTACGACTACCGGATCGGCAGTGACTTTTTGCGTCTGCAGGACATGAGCGATGCACTGGTGGTACTCAATGGCCTGCCAGAACCACTGCGTCAGTTGATCTACGAATCCGCGCCACATGCGGATCTGAATGACATTCGCATCGACTCATTGCACATCGAATGGCCTATGCGGATACATGGTGAATTGGCCTTCAGTGATCTGTCCAATACCCCAAGGGGGTATCTCGCCGGGTTGTCCGGCATTTCAGGACAGGTGCGACTGGACGGCTACGGCGGGCAGTTGTTGATGCGTGGAGAGGATGCCAGCATCGAGCTGCCCAGGATTCTGCGCTGGCCGCTGTTCATCGAACGCATGGGGGCCGAAGTGAGCTGGCGCTGGGATGGTGAGTACTGGACGATGAATGTCGAGCAGCTGAGGATTGACGATCCACAGATCAGCAGCCACGGTCGGATGTCAATCATCCTGGATGAAGATCGCCCAACAGTCGATATTCAGATTCAGATTGATGCAGTAGACCTCAAG
Organism: Oceanospirillales bacterium; assembly: GCA_003233095.1. Taxonomy (GTDB): domain Bacteria; phylum Pseudomonadota; class Gammaproteobacteria; order Xanthomonadales; family SZUA-38; genus SZUA-38. The sequence goes on from QIKT01000040.1 coordinate 16,984, forward strand.
CACGCTGAAGCCTATTGGCCAGTCAATGCCTTCCACCCCAGACTGGTGGAATGGCTCGATCGCGCATTGCTCGATGGTGAGTTGGATGCAGGCTCGGTGGTGGTCTTCGGTGATCTGGATGACTGGCCATTTCTACAACAGCAAGGAGTGTTTCAGGCTCAGGCCACACTCAGAAAGACGGTGGTTGATTTCGCTCCGGACTGGCCGACGGTCACGTTGAACAAGGCCACGGTCGCCTTTTCACCGGGCCGGCTCATGTTCGAATCAGTTGATGCCAGAACTGCTGAGCTAGACCTGACTCGAATCGATTCGCTCATCGCCAAACCCGGTGCCACTCATCTGGACCTGAGTGCGAGTGCCACGGGCAGTGTGGCTGCCATGCTGAGTTATCTGAGCCAGACGCCGTTGGCAAATCGCTTCGGTCATGCTCTTCCCGACAGCGCCGCGGAGGGTAGCGGACAGGTTAATGCGACATTCAGGATTCCACTCAAAGCGGGCAATCTGATAGCCGTCGAAGGCGAGGTTGATCTGGACTCGGCATCATTCAACTTTCCACAGTGGGACATGCGGGTTTCCGATGCAAGCGGGCAGTTGAATTTTGACCGCAGCAGCGTGACCGCAAATGACCTGCAGGCTCGATACCTGGACCATCCAGTGCTGATCGACATGGCCCTGGGCGAGGCGGCTGGAGACAGTAATGACGCGCTGATTCAGGTCACCAGCGATGCCACCCTGGCGTTGTTTGATCGTTACCTGCCCGATTCACTGGATTTGACAAGAATCATGCCTGACCCGGTCCACTGGGTGGCTGAATTTCTCACCCCCACACAGTTGGCTGATAGTCCCAAAGCCACCCGATTCAGTCTGACCAGCGAACTGGCAGGCAGTGCGTTGAATCTCCCTGCGCCGTTTGCAAAGCGCCCCGATGAGCGAATGGCGGTGACTCTGAATACCGAACTGCCTGCTGTGGACTGGTTGAGCATTCAGATTGATGATGTGATGTCCTTTCGCATCGAGCGGGGCGACGATGCCTGGCGAGCCGATTTGGATTTTGATCAGACCGTCACGGACATTCGCAGTGACAACGGGTTGATGATCCGAGGTGCTGTGGACGAAGTGGATCTGGATGGTCTGTGGTTCTGGCTGCAACAGCTGCCCTCTGCCACATCCGATATGGGCGAACAGCAATTGATCGATGGCATCGAGGTGTCGGTGCGCCGATTGGTGGTACTGGGCCGAGTGTTCGAGAATACCTCCCTCAGCGCCAATCGTGATCAGTCGGTCTGGGACATGTCCTTGTCCGGGGATTGGGGGGCAGGCAAGATTCGAATCCCGATCAGCACCACAATCGGACAGCCCGTTATTGCCGAATTCGAGTCTCTCGCCTGGCCAGACCCTGTCGATTCGAAGTTGCGCGAACAAGCTGATCCTGGCCGACTGCCGCCGATCCAGTTTGTGGCCCGGAAAATGCAGATGAATGGCATTGATTTCGGCGAAGTCAGCTTCGCAACCCACCCGACTGATGAAGGCATGCAAGTCGAATATTACGAAACTCGCTCAGAGCAGATGGCGATCAACGCGCGCGGGCACTGGACCCGCACTGCGAGCCGTAATGACAGTGATTTTTCCATCACGCTGACCGCAGAGCGGCTGGATGACATGCTCACCAGTCTGGGGTATCAAAAGGTCTTGGACAATGGCCAGACGATCCTCAGTATCAATGCGGTCTGGCCCGGGGCACCAGGAGATTTCAAGCTCGAAACGCTTGATGGCAGGCTGGATCTGTCAGTCACCAATGGGGCGATCACGGCGTTTGAGAGCGGTGCCGGCCGGTTACTGGGGTTGATCAATATCTTGCCCAGACGACTGCTGCTGGATTTCTCCGATGTGTTTGAAGACGGCCTGGCGTTCGATCAGATCGAGGGCCATTTCATACTCGCCGATGGAGTGGCGACCACTGAGACCCTGATGATCGATGGTCCCACGCTGGACATTGAAATTCGCGGGCAAACCAACCTCACAGCCTTGACTACAAACACGATCATTCGAGTCACGCCGAACGTCGGTGGTGCCTTGCCCATTGTCGGAGCCATTGCCGGTGGCGGACCTGGCGCAGCGGCTGGTATGGTGCTGCAAAATGTGATCGGAAAACCGTTTGGCAAAATTGCCGAAACGTTTTATCAGGTCAGTGGGGATTTCGACGATCCGGTCATCAAACGTATCTCTGACCGGGATGGCGTCGAACAACTCAGACAGCGATACAAGGATGGCCCAGAACCCATTCAGAATGGACAACCATGATCGGGTTCATCCACTCACTCAATCAGCTCAGGTCGGTTCCTCGTCAACCTGTGGAGACGTAACAGAATGACACAAACAAGTTCTCTTCTGGTGGCACAGCAGCGCCTTCTCGAACCAGGTCAGATCAACGATCAGGTGATCGATCGCGTGCTGGGTCAATTGACGGCGCGTCAGTGCGACTATGCTGATCTGTATTTTCAATACACCCGATATGAAAGCTGGTCGCTGGAAGACTCCCAGGTCAAGTCAGGCAGTCACAGTATTGAACGAGGCGCCAGCGCACGAGTGGTCAGCGGTGAGAAAACCGGCTTTGCCTATACCGATGAGATTCAGGCAGACAGTCTGCTCGATGCTGCTCAGGCAGCGACTGCAATCGCTGCGGCCGGTCAGCACGGCAGCCATGCGCTGGCCAGCCCGGGTCAGCCCGCTGCGCTCTATCAACCGATCGACCCGATTGATTCGATGCCATCGGATCAGAAAGTGGATTGGTTGCATCAGATCGACCAATTCGCGCGAGCTATTGATCCACGAGTGACTGATGTGGTGGCCAGTGTCACGGCGATCCAGGATGTGGTCATGGTGATCTCGACCGATGGCGTTCGGCAGACCGATATTCGACCTCTGGTGCAGCTGAATATTCAGGTGATCCTTGAGCATCAGGGACAGCGGGAAACCGGAATGTCCGGTTGCGGCGGGCGTCATGACCTGCAGCGGATCATGAATCGGCACAGCATCGAACTACATGCTTCGGAGGCGGTTCGCCAGGCACTGGTCAACCTTGAAGCGATTGACGCACCTGCCGGGGAGATGCCGGTCGTGCTCGGGCCCGGATGGCCGGGTGTGCTGCTGCATGAAGCCGTCGGCCATGGTCTGGAAGGTGATTTCAACCGCAAGGGATCTTCGGCCTACAGTGGCATGATTGGTCAGCAGGTGGCCTCGCCATTGTGTACGGTTGTTGATGACGGCACCATCGGCGAGCGTCGAGGTTCCTTGAGCATGGACGATGAAGGGGTGCCGTCACAGCGCAATGTGCTGATCGAAAACGGAGTCCTCAAGGGCTATCTGTTTGACAAGCTGAACGCTCGACTGATGAATACCCGGAGTACTGGCAGCGGCCGCCGTGAATCGTATGCGCATGTGGTCATGCCGCGCATGACCAACACCTTCATGGAGGCAGGTGATCACGACCCCGAAGAGATCATCGCCTCGGTGGACAAAGGCCTGTATGCGGTCAATTTTGCCGGTGGACAGGTGGATATCACCTCAGGTCAATTCGTCTTCTCATCCTCTGAAGCCTATCTGATCGAGAACGGCCGCGTGACTCGACCGGTGAAGGGTGCGACCCTGATCGGCAATGGTCCCGAGGCTATGCAGCGCGTCAGCATGGTGGGCTCCGACCTGGCGCTGGATCAGGGTATTGGAGTGTGTGGCAAGGATGGGCAGAGCGTGCCGGTGGGTGTCGGCCAGCCCACGCTGAAGATTGATGCAATGACGGTCGGTGGCACCAGCCAGTGACACAGGGTCAGGCCGAGCAATCATGACTCGAGGTCAGGCAAGGGCTCTGCCTCATTGAGGAATTTCAGTTGATCAAAGAGTTTCCGAGACAGGGCCTTGTAGCGATCATCCGGACTTGTCTCAATCGCCTGTGGCAAGGATTGGATCTGACGGATCAGGTCGATGAACGCCGATCGGGGAATCGACCGGTAATGAGCACTGAGCTGATTCAGGGCAGGGATGCCTACGCTGATCAGACAGTCTCTCCAGACTTCAATGCGGTGCTGTTGGGTCCGAATCCGGACCTGGCCACTCTGCCAGTCATCCAGATACGCGCTGATGGCATCCGAATCGATTTGACGAAGGTGTTTGGCGAGAAACTGCAGCTCGCGTTTGCGAGCGCCGTGAGCGTGGATGCTGCGGACCTTATCGATCAATTGCCTGAGACTGTCGTTAAATGGCAAGGTATCCAGGATCGCATCTGGCGTCTCAAGCAGTCGCGATGCCAGCGACAGAACGTCCTGAGCGTCGCGCTTTTTCTGGCTGCGACTGGTTAATTCGCCCGATTCGGGCAACTCGTGGGTCGGGTCAGTCATTCGATCAGGCCTTTACAGTGACAACAGACAGTAGAGCAGACTATGGCTCAGATGAGTAAAACCAAACACCAGTGGGCTGTGCATCAGCAGCAGCAACTATCGGAATTATCCGAGCAAATCCTGAAGGCTGCAACCCGTGAGGGTGCGACTGAAGCCGAAGTCAGTGCCAGCATTTATGCTGGCCAGTACGTATCGGTCAGGCACGGTGAGGTCGAGACCGTGGAATGGAGCAAGGATCGGGGCATCAGTCTGACGGTCTTTGTCAACGGTCACAAGGGTTGTGCTTCGACTGCCGATTTGAGTGCTGACAGTGTCAAGGCTACAGTCAGAACCGCCTGTCAGATCGCACGATTCACAGCCGAGGATCCCTGTACCGGCCTGGCGGATGCAGACCGCATGGCGACCTGTTTCCCGGATCTGGACCTCTGGCATCCGGCTGATTTGAGCACCGATGATGCCATCGCGATGGCGACTGCCATCGAATCCGCTGGATTTGCCGAAGATGACCGAATCGATAATTCCGACGGCGCGTCGGTGACCACAGGCGAAGCCGTCTCGGTGATAGCCAATACGCATGGCTTTATTCAAGCCAGGTGCTCATCTCGTCATTCTCTGGGTGCGGTCATGATGTGCAGCGATTCGGACGGCATGCAGCGTGATTCCTGGTATGACAGCAAGCGCTGTCTCGATGATCTGTCGTCTGCCGAACTGATCGGGCAGACGGCGGCACAGCGAACGGTGGCTCGACTGGGCGCCCGGCGGGTGCGGACCGGTGAGTCTCCAGTGTTGTTCGATCCATCTTGCGCCCGTGGTCTGATCAGTCATGCGTCAGCGGCGTTGCGTGGCTCACGGCTGTATCGCAATGCCAGTTTTCTCAAGGGCAAACAGAGCGAATTACTGTTCCCTGAATTTGTGCAGATGATCGAGCGCCCTCATCAGTTGCGAGGCCTGGCCAGTACCGCCTATGATCAGGAAGGGGTGGCGACCAATGATCAAATTCTGATCGATTCTGGCCGGATTGCGCGCTATATTCTTGGCAGCTACTCCGCGCGTCGACTGGGGCTTCAAAGCACGGCCAACTCCGGTGGAATCTGGAATCTGGAAGTCTCGGGCGTGGGCAGCCGCGATGACATGCTGGCTCAGTTGGGCACCGGTCTGCTGGTGACCGAATTGATGGGGCAGGGCGTGTCACTGGTGACTGGCGATTATTCCAGAGGGGCGAGTGGGTTCTGGGTCGAGAACGGGCAGATTGCCCATCCAGTCGAGGGCATCACCATCGCCGGGCAGTTGCCCACCATGTTTGCCGGCATCAAAGCCATCGGTGCCGATGACGATGGCCGATCGGCGACCCGTTGTGGATCGATTCTGATTGACCGGATGATGATCGCCGGTGAATGAGCAAATCCGGGCGAATCGACGGGCGTTCCTGATTGAGGGATGGTCGCGGCAGTATTTTGATATTGATGCCGATGGCTGCCTGATGGTTCGCTTGCCGACCACTGAGGGCTCTGATGATCAAGGCGAGGGAACCGTTCAACAGTTCAAGATCAGCGATCTGGTCGCTCAGGCTCGGTCACTGGGGGGCAACTTGCCGATGCTGCTCTGTTTTGAAGACATTATCGTGGCACAGGTGCGACAGCTGGCCGCGGCCTTCTCCAGGGCCATAGAGGCCCATCAGTATCCTGCAAGCTATATCCCGGCCTACCCGATCAAGGTCAATCAGAGTCGCTATGTCGTCGATACAGTTGCTCGATCTCTTCATTCGAGCGGCCTGGAGTGTGGCTCCAAGGCAGAGCTGCTTGCGACACTGGCAACGGCGGGTCCCGGTACGCTGATCATCTGCAACGGCGTCAAGGATCGTGCCTATCTGTCACTGGCCATGTCGGCCAACCAACTGGACATGACGGTCATCATCGTCGTTGAAAAGCTCAGCGAACTGTCCCGCATCAGTCAGATCAGTCAGGAAACGGGATTGCGTCCGAAGCTCGGACTCAGACTTCGTCTGGCGAGTATGGCTGGGGGCAAGTGGCAGAACAGTGGCGGAGTGCACGCCAAGTTCGGGTTCACCCCGGAAGGTTTTTTTTCGGCTATTGATCGTTTGCAGACAGACAATCTGGCTGATTGCCTGCAGATGATTCACTTTCATCCTGGCTCCCAGGTGTCTGACCTCGGTCATGTTGAGCGAGCCATTCGCGAAA
>QIKT01000194.1 GCA_003233095.1 Oceanospirillales bacterium
GCTGCTAGAATGTCGCTCTGATTTCTCAATACCGGAAGCCATCCATGATTCCAGCCAACAATCCGGCCCTGGTCAGTTGGGTCGACGTACCATCAGGCAGTGATTTCCCGATCCAGAACCTGCCGTTCGGCATTTTCTCGACCGAGAACCTGAGCCCTCGAGTGGGCGTTGCCATCGGTGACATGATTCTCGACTGCGAAGCTCTGGCGGATCGAGGCTATCTTCAGGACGCCGGTTTTCCGCTGGAGCTGTTTGCGGTAGATCAACTCAATCCGCTGATCAAACAGGCCGGCAAGCTCGGCATGCGTTTGCTCAGAGAGCGCTTGTCGGATCTGCTCAACGATGATGGCGTCGAGCTGAAATCCCAGGAGGCCGATCGCGCCGCCTGCTTGATCCCGCAGAAGGAGGCGACTCTGCATCTGCCAATTGAAGTTGGCGACTACACTGATTTCTACTCCAGCGAGCAGCATGCCTATAACGTCGGCTGCATGTTCCGTGATCCGGACAATGCGCTGATGCCCAACTGGAAGCATCTGCCGGTGGGGTATCACGGTCGCGCCTCAAGCATCGTTGTCAGCGGCGTGCCGATTCACCGACCGTGCGGCCAGACCAGGGCCGATGACAGCGACCAGCCGACCTATGGGCCTTGCCGATTACTCGATTTCGAGCTGGAAATAGGTTTTGTTACGTTCGAGGGCAAAGCGCTGGGGCAGCGAATTTCCTCGGCAGAAGCCGAGGATTACATCGTCGGACTGTTTTTGTTCAACGACTGGTCGGCTCGCGATATTCAGAAATGGGAATATGTTCCGCTAGGGCCTTTCCTGGCCAAGAGCTTTGCCTCCAGCATCTCGCCGTGGATTGTGCTGCTGGATGCGCTGGAGCCATTTCGGGTTGCCGGACCTGTGCAGGACCCTGAAGTATTGCCGTATCTGCAGCAGGACGGCGAGAATTTCTACGATATCGGGCTCAGCGTGGGCATCGAAACCGGGCAGGGCGATGAGACGATTGTCAGTCGCTCCAACTTCAAGCACATGTATTGGTCCATGGTTCAGCAGCTGACCCATCACAGCTCCAACGGCTGCAACATCCGTGCTGGTGATGTCTTGGCGTCCGGAACCATCAGCGGTCAGGACGAGTCGGCTTATGGGTCGATGCTGGAGCTGAGCTGGCGCGGCAGCAAGCCGGTGGCCATGACCGATGGGACAGAGCGACGATTCATTCAGGATGGTGATACGGTCATCATGCGCGGCCACGGTGAGCGCCAGGGCGTTCGAATCGGTTTCGGCGAAGTGCGTTCGAAGGTCTTGCCGGCTATCGATTGATCGTATTCTGATGGCTCGTGATCAAAAAAGGGAGACCAGGTCGGTCTCCCTTTTTTGCAACAATCACATGACGGTGTTCAGAAGTTGATTCTTGCCGTGACGCCGAATGTACGAGGTGAGTTGGTAATGAAGCCCACTCGCGCCAGGGAGCCGCGCTCCTGATCCAGAGCCAGTCGGGCTTCGCTGTCCGAGACGTTGTTGACGAACAACGAGACATCCCAGTTGTCGTTCTTCACGCCAAGTCTGAGGTTGCCGATGTTGTAGGACGGCAACTCGGGGTCGAAGCTGAAGATGCCCTGGTCCGGGTCACCCAGAGGGAACACTGACAGGTCCACCGTGCCAAAGCCGTCAGACTGATCGCCAATCTGAGTGAAGCGCGATCCAACGTGCTGCAAGGTGGTACTGAAATAACCATCCCAGCCGTTGTCCAGGCCCCAGAAATAGGTGCTGTTTATCGCCATCTGGAATTTGGGCGTGGTGGGCAGGCGATTGCCTTTCTCGATGCCACCGACAATGCTGATGGTGCCATCAGCCGCGGTGGAGGTGACGGTCGAATCCAGTTCGGCATTGGTGTAACTGGCAGTCACTGAGAAGTCCAGGTTTGCCGTTGGGCTTATGGCCAGTTCCATCTCGACACCGGCGCTGCTGGATTCAGGTACATTGAAGATCACTCGCGACGAACAGGTGCCGGCCGTCAGGGTCGCCTGCAGGTTGTCGATGTCCATGTGGAATGCGGCGATGTTGAAGGTGCCACGGCCATTCAGGATGGTGGTTTTCGCACCGATTTCGTAATTGATCAACTCCTCGTCGTCGAAAGAGTCTCGGCCGCCGAATGTGACCAGATCTTCCGGAGAGCACAGCGGTTCGTTGAGCGGGTCATTGATGCCGCCGAGGCGGAATCCTTTCGAGACCTGAGCGTTGAGGATGGTGTCGTCTGAGAGGCTGTAGCTGGCGATGATTCGGGGCGAAATACCGTCCGAGCTGGTCCGTCCACGCTGGCCAATGGTCTGATCGGCAAAGATTCCATCAAAGTTCAGAACTCGGTTTTCCTCGAAATCGAAGTAGCGCAGGCCGGCGGTCAGCGTGAAACGATCGGTGAACAGATAGGAGGCTTCACCGAAGACGGCGAACTGCTCGAAATCATAAGGAATGTTGGAGAAGAACAGGATGTCGGTCGCGGCCAATGGGCCTGCGGTGGAAATGCCGCTCAGCGCTTCGAATCCTGCGACATCCAGACTCTGGCTGTATTCCCGGTCAATCTGACTGTAGAACCCGCCCACTAGCCATTGAAACGGGCTGTCGGTATCGGATGACAGGCGCAATTCCTGGGTGAACGCCTCGACGGTGGTCGCATCGTCCAGCGGGGCGTCGAGTGTGTAGATGTCTTCGCCAAGGCCGATGCTACCACCAGTGATGCTGGCAGTCAGTTGGGTGGCATCACGCACTACCAGCACGTCCCGATCGGTGTAGGAGGTGACGGATGTCATGACCATATCGTTCATGGCGTACTCGATATTCAGATCCAGCAGCAGGAATTCGTCGGTAAATGATTCATCCAGCTGGGTGTATTGCTCGCGCCCGTTCAGGTCAACGCGAGGGCGCGTGGTGGTAAATGGGTTGGCGAGGATGTTGTAGGCGTCGCTGCGGTTGAAGCCGTTCAGATCGACATCCTGATAGACCAGTCTGGGGGTGATGGTCAGGTTCTCGGAGGGCTCGAAGCGCATCGACACCCGGGCGCCAAAGCGTTCGCCGTCATTGACGTCGTCATCGACGGAACCATCCGGCTGTATGGCATCGATGAAGCCGCCATAGCTCTTGAAGTAGACTGCAGCGCGCAGCGCCGAACTGTCACCTATGGGAACGTTCAAAACGCCCTTGCTTTCCCCCCCCCTGTATTGCCGTCAGAGACCGAGGTGCCGGTCACCTCGGCATAGGAGGAATAGGCCTCCAGGTCAGGCTGGTTGGTAATGTAGCGCAAGGTGCCAGACAGGGAACCGGAGCCGAACAGCGTCCCCTGTGGACCTCGCAGTACTTCGACACGGTTGACATCAAACAGGTCCAGGTCCGGTGTGAACAGAGACAGCGAGATTACCGATTCGTCGAGATAGACACCGACCTGTTCCTTGACACCGGGTTGATCTCGGACCACTTGACCTGCCGAAACGCCGCGCATCGCCACCTGGCTCTGGCCGGGTCCCAGATTCTGGACCGAGAATCCAGCGACGTTGTTGGCGATGCTTTCGACATCAAATGCGCCGGTATTGCGCAGGACTTCCTCGGTTTGTGCTGCGATCGAAAATGGCACGTCCTGAAGACTCTCCTCCTTCTTTCGTGCCGTGACCATGATCTGGCCCAGCACCGCAGGGGACTCGGATTCATCGTCATCGGACTCCTGGGCAAGCGCCCAGCAGGGCGTCATCAGGCAGGCCAACAGGCTCAGTCTGATGCTGTGTTGATAGGATCGTTTCATGTGGATCTCCCTCACTCGTTGATATGGACTGTATTGTCAGTGCACAGTGGCCTGGCCCGTTCAGTCGGGGGTAGCGGTTCATGCATGACAATGACAGCAGGCTCAGTCGCATACGCACGACCGCCGCCTTTGTGAACTATTAGTGCAAATGCACCCGGATGGCAGCTCGATCAGATCTGATCGTCTCAGTAGCGTGGATAATTCGACTCATAAGCGTTGCACTTCTGTCTGGGTGTGGTTAAAATTGCGCGGCTAAATCGGCGGCACTTCCAATTGGGGTCATTGCTCCGGGCACATGCAGTATTGTGCATCGCGCCCGGCCCATTCCTGCCGATGACTCGTACCCGAAAACGACGACGGACGCAGTACATGAAAAAGTGGTTCCTGCTGCAGCTGGTGATCGTCTTGGCTGCAGTGATCGTGCTGCTCGCAACAGGGTCGAATCAGGCACTGTCATTCATTGCCGGGGGTGCGGCAGTTTTTGCAGGCAATTTGTGGGTAGTCCTTCGGGTCGGCCGACAGATTGGCCAGATAGACAGCCAGGTGTTCTTAAGGAAGGCAGTGGTTGCAGAAGTCATGAAATTCGCGATCGCAGGAACCTTGTGCGTCATCGCATTTCGCACTATCGAGACCCTCAATGCTCCGTATTTCTTCGGAGGATTCGTACTGGCACTGCTGGTCAACATGATGGGCTTGAAATTCATACAACAGGCGCCACTTTCTGAGTGACGCGGTGATTAACAAGAGACACTGACAAGACATGGCCGGCGGATCTGAAACCACGACGACTGAGTATATCCAGCATCACCTGCAGAACCTGACCTATGGCAAGTTGCCAGATGGGACCTGGGGATTTGCTCACGATGCACAGGAAGCTGCAGCAATGGGCTTCATGGCGATTCATGTAGACACCCTGGTATGGTCAATACTGCTCGGTGTTGTGTTCTTGTTGCTGTTTCGGCGCGTTGCCAAGCAAGCCAACACCGGGACACCTACTCGTTTTCAGTCATTCATCGAGATGGTCATCGAGTTCATTGATGGCGCAGTTCGCGAGACGTTCCATGGCACCAATCGCATGATTGCGCCGCTGGCACTGACCATTTTTGTTTGGGTATTCTTCATGAACCTGATGGATTTGATTCCCGTGGACTGGCTGCCGTCATTGGCCTACTCGGCTGGCATCAGCCATATGAAAGTGGTGCCGACAACGGATGTGAACGCAACGATGGGCATGGCAATCGCCGTGTTTGCCCTGATGATTTACTACAGCATCAAGGTCAAGGGAGTCGGTGGTTTCATCAAGGAATTGGCCGGGGCACCATTCCCGATCAACGGCTGGTTCGGCATCATCACCATTCCGTTCAACCTGTTTCTTGAGCTCGTTGGCCTGCTGGCCAAGCCGATCTCACTGGGACTGCGACTGTTCGGCAACCTGTATGCCGGTGAGCTGCTGTTCATTCTGATTGCACTGATGTTTACCGCAGGCTCCGGCCTGATGGCCGATGGTCTGCAGCACCTGTTTGGCGGCGCCGCCCCATTCTGGTTCTGGATTATTGCCGCTGTATCGATCGGATTGACGCTGTTGTTCAATCTGAAAGACAAGATTTCAAACAAGATGACTCTGGGCCTGGTCGCCATTCAGCTGATGCTGGTCGGTGGACTGGCGCTGCTGAGTGGCGGTGTGATGCATCTGGGCTGGGCGATCTTCCACATCCTGGTGATTGTGCTGCAAGCCTTCATCTTCATGATGCTGTCGATCGTTTACATGCAGATGGCACACGAGCATCACTAAGTTACTGATTCACTTTAAGACAATATCCATATCTAACAGGAGAGAACCATGGAATTTGTAGTTGGTATGACCGCGATTGCTGTCGCATTGCTGATCGGTCTGGGCGCACTGGGTGTTGGTATCGGTGCCGGTATTCTGGGCGGACGTCTGCTGGAAGGTTCAGCACGGCAGCCTGAATTGGCTCCAATGCTGCAGGGCAAGTACTTCCTGGCCATTGGTCTGGTTGATGCGATCGCGATGATCGGTGTGGGTATCGCACTGTTCTTCACCTTCGCCAACCCGTTCATTGGTCAGCTGAACAGCGCCCTAGGCAGCTAAGTGATTTCACCCCCCAGAGAGGCATTAACGTGAATCTTAATCTCACAATAATTTCTCAATCGCTCGTGATGATGGTGTTCGTCTGGTTCTGCATGAGATTTGTCTGGCCTCCGATCATGAATTCGATCGAGGCGAGGCGCAAGCAGATCGCAGATGGACTTGCCGCAGGTGATCGTGCTGAGAAAGCGCTGCAGGATGCCCATGTCGAAGCCGGCGTTCTGGTCAAGGAAGCACGTGACCAGGCCTCGGAAATTGTTGACCAGGGCAGCCAGCGTCGTAATCAGATCGTCGATCAGGCCAAGCAGGAAGCCGTCTTGGAGCGTGAGCGCCAGGTTGCTTCTGCCGAAGCTGAAATCCAACAGCAAACCACACAGGCTCGCGAAGAACTTCGCAAGCAAGTGGCCATGTTGACCGTGTCTGGTGCAGAAAAGCTGATCGAGAAAGAAATCGATCCGGCAGTCCATCAGGCGCTGCTCGACAAACTGATTACAGAGATCTGATCGATGAGTGATCTGATCAAATACGCGCGACCCTATGCCAAGGCGGCATTCTCGATTGCTCTCGAGCAGAAAAGCCTGGCGGACTGGTCGGTCATGCTCAACACGGCCAGTCACATTGCACGGGATCCTCGTGTTGCCGACATGATCACCAATCCGTCGATCGAGTCAGCTCATATCGCCAGTGTCTTCACTGATATTGGCGGGGATCGTTTCGACGAGGCCTTCTGTCGTCTGTTAAGCGTGCTGGCCGAGAATGACCGACTGGCCATTCTTTCGGACATTGCAGTGATGTATGAACAGCTGCGTCAGGAAGAGGAAAAGCGCATGCCTGTGAAGGTCGTGTCAGCCATCGAGTTGAACACCGACACGCTTGGCCGCATGCAGTCGGCGCTTGAAGCTCGCTTCGACAAGCAGGTCACGATTGAAACTGAAATCGATAGCAGCCTGCTCGGCGGTGCGATCATCATTGCCGATGATCTGGTCATAGACGGATCGGTTCGAGGGCGTCTGAACAAGATGACGGCCTCTCTGGTCGAGTAACAAGCCGCTGTGGGCATTGCCGACAGCCAGGACTGATTTTTTTAACTTACAGGTGTGGCGCTGATCGCCACGGGGAAAGACGATGCAAACGCAACTGAACCCATCAGAAATTAGCGAACTGATCAAGAAACGCGTTGAACAGTTCGAAGTCGCTTCCGATGCCCGCAATGAAGGCACTGTGGTCAGTGTCTCGGACGGGATTGTCCGTATTCACGGTCTGGCCGATGCCATGCAGGGCGAGATGATTGAATTTCCGGGCAATACCTTCGGACTGGCACTGAACCTCGAGCGTGACTCGGTGGGTGCGGTTATTCTGGGTGACTACGAACACATCTCCGAAGGCGACAAGGCCAAGTGTACCGGTCGCATCCTGGAAGTCCCGGTTGGACCGGAACTGCTGGGTCGAGTCGTTGATTCACTGGGTTTGCCGATAGACGGCAAAGGCGCTATTGACAGCAAATTGACCTCACCGGTCGAGAAAGTGGCTCCAGGCGTTATCGAGAGGCAGTCAGTAGACGAGCCAGTACAGACGGGCCTGAAAGCGATTGACGCCATGGTACCGATCGGACGTGGCCAGCGTGAATTGATCATTGGTGATCGCCAGACGGGTAAGTCTGCCGTGGCCATTGATGCGATCATCAATCAGAAAGGCACCGGGATCAAGTGTATCTATGTCGCCATCGGTCAGAAGAACTCGACCGTTGGAAACGTGGTGCGCAAGCTCGAAGAGCACGGCGCGATGGAACATACCATCGTGGTTTCAGCCGGTGCGGCCGACTCAGCAGCGATGCAGTACATTGCTCCGTATGCCGGTTGTGCCATGGGCGAATACTTTCGCGATCGTGGCGAAGACGCACTGATCATCTTTGATGATCTGACCAAGCAGGCCTGGGCTTATCGTCAGGTTTCACTGCTGCTCAAGCGTCCGCCAGGGCGTGAAGCCTATCCGGGTGACGTGTTCTACCTGCACTCCCGTTTGCTTGAGCGTGCAGCTCGGGTGAATGCCGAGTACGTTGAAAAGTTCACCAACGGCGAAGTCAAGGGCAAAACTGGTTCTCTGACCGCAATGCCGATCATTGAAACACAGGCTGGTGACGTTTCTGCGTTTGTTCCGACCAATGTGATCTCGATCACTGACGGCCAGATTTTCCTGGAAACCGATCTGTTCAATGCCGGTGTCCGTCCAGCGATCAACGCGGGTCTGTCGGTCTCACGAGTCGGCGGTGCAGCACAGACCAAAATCATCAAGAAGCTCGGTGGTGGTGTTCGACTGGCACTGGCTCAGTACCGTGAACTGGCAGCCTTTGCCCAGTTTGCATCTGATCTGGACGATGCAACCCGGTCGCAGCTGGAACGTGGGCAGCGCGTCACCGAATTGATGAAGCAGAAGCAGTACAGCCCATTGAGTGTGTCTGAAATGGCCGTCTCACTGTACTCGGCCAACGAAGGCTTCCTGGACGACGTGGATGGCAAGAAGATTGGCGATTTTGAATCGGCAATGCATGCCTTCATGGCGAGCAACCACAAGGACCTGATGGACAAAATTGATCAGACCGGTGACTGGAACGACGATTTGGCTTCTGCCATGCGTTCGGCCATCGAATCGTTCAAGTCCACGGGCAGCTACTAGGTCCTTCACGGTCAAGACTGAGGTATAGCGTATGTCAGGCGGCAAGGAAATCACGACCAAGATTCGCAGTATCGAAAACACCTCCAAGGTGACTTCGGCACTCGAAATGGTCTCTGCCAGCAAAATTCGCAAAGCGCAGGCACTGATGCAGTCCTCGCGTCCGTATGCGAGGATGATTCGCCAGGTCATCGGACATCTGTCCAAGGCGAATCCGGAATACCAGCATCCGTTTACCAAAGTGCGCGAAGATGTCAAACGTGCCGGGTATATCGTGATCACCAGTGATCGCGGCTTGTGTGGCGGTCTGAACAACAATCTGTTCCGACGCTTACTGGTTGATATTGGCGAAAAGAAATCGCGTGGCATTGAGATTGATGTGGTGGCCTTTGGTAAAAAAGCGATTCAGTTTTTCCGCAATCTCAAGGTCAATCTGGTGGCTACCGCTCAAGACCTTGGCGAGAAACCGGAAATAGCCGATCTGATCGGACCGATGAAAACGCTGCTCGATGGCTACAAGGACGGAAGCATCGATGAGGTCACTTTGGCCTACAACGACTTTGTCAACACCATGACGCAAACACCGACATTGGCGCCGTTGTTGCCTCTTCCGGAAACCGACGATGAAGAAGTCCCGAATGTCTGGGACTACATCTACGAGCCGGAAGCTGTGTACCTGCTGGATACTGTTCTGACCCGCTATGTCGAGTCACTGGTGTATCAGGGGATGCTGGAAAACATTGCTTCGGAGCAGGCTGCTCGGATGCTGGCAATGAAGAATGCAACCGACAACGCGAGAGATTTGATTGATGAGCTGCAACTGGTCTTCAACAAGGCCAGACAAGCAGCCATTACACAAGAAATTTCAGAAATTGTCAGTGGCGCAGCTGCCGTTTAGGTAGCCGCACTGACTCAAGTGATCGACTCGGGAGAATGAGATGAGCGATGGCAAGATCGTACAGGTAATTGGCGCGGTAGTTGACGTGGAGTTTCCACGGGACGCGATGCCCAAAATCTATGATGCACTGAACATCAAGGGCAGCGAAATTGTTCTGGAAGTTCAGCAGCAACTGGGTGACGGGATTGTCCGCACCATTGCGCTGGGCACCACCGATGGACTGAAGCGCGGCATGATTGCCGAGAACACCGGCTCGGCTATCATGGTTCCAGTGGGCGAAAAGACCTTGGGTCGAATCATGGACGTGCTAGGACGACCCATTGACGAAGCGGGCCCGATTGGCGCAGAGACCACCATGCCTATTCACCGTAAGGCACCCACCTATGAAGAGCAGGCCTCAGGCACTGAGCTGCTTGAGACCGGTATCAAGGTCATCGACCTGATCATGCCAATCTCCAAGGGCGGCAAGGTGGGTCTGTTTGGCGGCGCGGGCGTCGGCAAGACAGTGACCCTGATGGAACTGATTCGTAACATCGCACACGAGCACTCCGGCTATTCGGTGTTCGCTGGTGTGGGTGAGCGAACTCGTGAGGGCAACGACTTCTATCACGAAATGACCGAGTCAGGCGTTATCGACAAGGTATCACTGGTGTACGGTCAGATGAATGAGCCGCCAGGAAACAGACTGCGAGTCGCTCTGACTGGACTGACCATGGCGGAGGCATTCCGTGATGATGGGCGTGATGTTCTGATGTTCATCGACAACATCTACCGTTACACACTGGCGGGAACCGAAGTATCGGCGCTGCTGGGTCGGATGCCATCCGCTGTTGGCTATCAGCCAACACTGGCGGCCGAGATGGGCATTCTGCAGGAACGGATTACCTCGACCAAGACCGGTTCGATTACCTCCTTCCAGGCGGTTTATGTTCCTGCGGACGATCTGACCGATCCTTCCCCGGCAACGACCTTTGCTCACCTTGACGCCACGCTGGTCCTGTCGCGCCAGATCGCTGAACTGGGTATCTACCCGGCGGTTGACCCACTGGACTCAACATCACGACTGCTGGACCCGAACGTGATTGGAAATGAGCACTACAACTGTGCTCGTTCGGTTCAGGGTGTGTTGCAGCGCTACAAGGAACTGAAGGACATCATCGCGATTCTGGGCATGGACGAGTTGTCAGAAGAAGATCAGCAGGTGGTTGGCCGTGCACGTAAAATACAGCGCTTCTTGTCTCAGCCCTTCTTTGTGGCGATGGTCTTCACCGGTACACCGGGTGAATATGTCAGCCTCAAGGACACCATTCGTGGTTTCCAGGGCATTGTCGACGGTGAATACGATTATCTGCCAGAACAGGCTTTCTACATGGTGGGTACGATCGAGCAGGCCGTCGAGCAAGGCAAGAAACTCGCCGCGAAAGACGCGGCCTGATCTGACCACTGAGAGGACGCATCATGGCCCATACCATTCATTGTGACATCGTCAGTGCCGAAGAGCAGATCTACTCCGGTACCGTGAAGATGGTTTATGCCAGCGGCGAGATGGGTGAGTTGGGCATTGCACCTCGCCACGCGCCGTTGCTGACTCGTCTGAAACCTGGTGAGCTGCGGGTTGAACTTGAAGATGGCAGTGAAGAGCTCTTTTTCGTGTCCGGTGGGCTGATCGAAGTCCAACCTCACATGGTCACTGTATTGTCTGACACGGCGATTCGTGCCGATGATCTGGATGAAGCCGCTGCCATCAAGGCTCGAGAAGATGCCGAGCAGGCACTGAAAGACAAGACCGGTGACTTGGAAATTGCCGAGGCTCAGGCTCGCCTGACCGAAGCGGTTGCACAGCTTGCTGCAGTGTCAAAACTCAAAAAAATGGCCAAACGATCGCGCTGAAGCGCAGATTCAGATCGAATACAGTGTTGCCAAGATAATGGATGTCATTCACAAAGCCCCGCGATGCGGGGCTTTTTTGGTTCAGCTAAATGACTTGAAGATCAGGGCTTGTTCTTGATATCGACAAGATTCTCATTGATTCGAAACGCCAGGATCACTAGCTCACACCAGATTCGCGCCATAATGGGGCCAACCAGGAGCACGACCAGGCCTTGAACGAAGCTCAAAGCGAACATGATGTAAAGTCCCGAAACAACCGCAGCCGCAACGCCAATCCAGAAGATAATCTGGATGATCATCGGCGTAATCATTTTCTTGAAGGTCAAATAGTCTTTCATGGTGTTTTCCCTATGTGGATGACGAATTGAAGACCGACCTGATGTCAGTGCTCTCAGAGACAGTCTAGAATGAGTATATGCTCCCCGGTAGGCTTGCACAGACGGCCTGTGTGTAGGAATCTGTCTACTTGTGTTGTGAAAAGGATCAGGTCACTGGTGGGAACCTCTAGAAACCTGCTGCGCGTTCCGATTGCGGCGTTGCCCGGTGCTCACAATCCTCATGTACAGCCAAGTACACTGCGGTTCCTGTGCTCCGTGCGCCTTGCACTCGAACCGCTCGCTACGGTTTCCAGGGAGCCTCTGAATAAGTCTTAAGCGGATTGGATTGAGATGGGAAATACGTCCGATCAAGGCGCATGAACCGAGTCATCGTGTTGCTATGGCTCGGTTCATGCAACGCAGAGGGGGCGTGTTTGACGCTCAAGACAAGCGGTCATGACTTGTTCAGAGGTTCCCTAGAGGTTCCCTGGTGTGTCCATGATCCGTCCATCAGCTTCCAAGGAGTGCCCTTGCACGATGAGCAAACCGTTTTCCGAAGCCTGTGCCAGAAATGCAGGATCCATTCTTCGAGTACTATCCCATCGGCTGTCTGCCCTCAAAGAACAACGCGAGGTCACTGCTCTGGAGGTTCTTGAAATTGGCAGTGGCACGGGACAACATGCCGTCTATTTCGCCTCTGAATTGGCGGATGTCATCTGGCATTGCAGCGATCGACTGGACAATCATTCGGGGATCAGTCAATGGGTTCAGGAGTCTGGCCTTGACAACATCCAGGGTCCGATCTGGCTGGATGTTGCTGCTGATCATTGGCCTGATTGTCGCTTTGACATGATTTTCAGTGCCAATACGGCTCATATCATGCGCTGGACGGAAGTTGAGGCCATGATTGAAGGGGTCAGCCAAACACTAGAACCCAATGGTGAGTTGCTGCTCTACGGGCCATTCAAATTCAAGGGCCAATACACCTCTGACAGCAATGCTCAATTTGATGAGTGGTTGAAGACTCAGGCCATTCATCGTGCTATTCGTGATTTTGAAGCGATTGACGAACAAGCCAAAGAAGCAGGCTTGCGATTTGACCGCCGCTATAACCTGCCCGCCAATAATCAATTACTGGTCTGGACGCGAATTGACTGAGCGGTACCGCCGCATTGTCCCATCTGAGAACGAATCCAACTCCTCTGCACTTCCAATTTTTCAACACGGCAAGAAATCAACTTGACACTGTGCATATGTATATATACAGTATGCTGTGTATACACAGTAAACAGGCGTGAGTTGCATGGATCGAGAATTCATTCTGTCACAAACAGATGGTCGGCCGATGTACCTGCAGATCATGGAGCAAATCAAGCTTCGAATCAGCGTTGGTGATTGGCCAGAGGGTTTCAAGTTGCCGTCCATCCGAGAGTTGGCGGTTGACACGCGTGTCAGTGTGATCACTGTCAAGCGGGCATATCAGGAACTCGAACACGAGGATGTGATTGTGACGCAGCACGGCAAGGGCTCCTTTGTAGCCAGTGCTGCGGAGGATGCACCGATGCGAGACAAGGAGATAGACCAGTACCTGATGCGGGCCTTCGAATTGGCGGCGGTTTCAGGATTGAGCAAACAGGATGTGATTGATCGTCTGAAGCGCCTCTGGCCCTTCGAACAACCACCTTCGACAGGAAAAAAGACATGAGCGAACAGCAGGCAATCACACTCCAGGGCGTTGGCAAGCACTATGAGCATTTCAGCTTGTCCGATATCAACCTGTCTTTGGAAACCGGCAGTGTCATGGGTTTCATTGGTCCCAATGGCGCCGGCAAATCATCGACCATACGATTGATCATGGGCCTGATACGGGCCAATGAAGGGCAGGTGACCGTGCTGGGTTACGACATGCCCCAACAGATGGCTGCGGCCAAGTGGGACATCGGATTTGCCTCAGAAGACATGCGACTGTTCAAGAATGGCACGCTGCAATGGCACATAGATTTCATGAGTTCAATCTATCCAGATTTCGACATGCAGTATGTGTCGACACTGATTAAGCGATTTGACCTGAAACCCGGACAAGTCGTCAAAGGCTTTTCTCATGGTCAGCGAGTCAAGGCAGGCCTGTTGCTGATACTGGCACGACGACCAAAGCTGCTGGTCCTGGATGAACCGACGACCGGTCTGGATCCAGTAGCGCGAAAGGAAGTGATCAATGAGCTGATGGACGTGATGATGGATGAGGAGCGTTCAATTCTGTTCTCCTCTCACAATACGCAGGACGTCGAGCAGCTATCGGACACGATTACCTTTATCGATCATGGGCGAATCATCGAGTCACAGGACAAGGAGGCCTTTCTGGAAAAATGGCGGCGGATTCGTTTTCAGGTACAGGACACTTTCGAGCTGCCGCAGATGGATGGTGTGGTCGAATCAGTACTGAGGGGGCATCTAGGTGTCATTACTACAGATCGATTCGATGATGCCATGACCGCAACACTTCAGCAGCATGGCGCGACTGTTCAGGCAGTCGAACCGATGACACTGGAAGAGATATTTGTTGCCGAAGTGCAAGCAAGCCGAGATGGAGAAGTCGCATGAACGATGCCATGAGCATTTCGACGTTGCAGTCCTCAGACAGTAGCAGCATTGTCAGGGAATTGATCCGCAAGGATTTGTATTTCAATCGTGGGCCGCTGGCGCTGTATGTCATTGTGGGTCTGATCGGAATTGGATTGATATCAGTGGGGCACGAGACAACATTTTATGTGGGTGGGCTGCTGTTGATAACCGCCGTTATCATCATTGGTGCGCATCTGGTCTATGCCAATGTGGTCCAGGAGCGAAATCAGCAAAACTTGTCTCTGATCATGAGCTTGCCGATCAGTTACAGGGACTATTCGGTCGCGAAAATACTGGCCAATCTCGGTTTTTTTAGCGTGGCCTGGTTGGTGCTCCTCGGCACAGCTGTGATTGTGATTCTGGCCAGGGAAGGGCTACCGAACGGTTTGATTCCATTTACAGTGATCCTGTTGCTGGAATTGTTTGCAGCCTTCGTGCTGGTCTTCGCGGTCGCGATGATCACAGAGTCAGAGGCCTGGACCACCGTCATCATGACGCTGACCAATATCTGTGTATCCCTGTTCATGTATGGGATCAACAAGATCGAAAGCATTCAACAGTATATTGACGGCCAGGAAGCCGTCTGGAGTGGCGCGGCTCTGACTGTGATCGGGATCGAGATTGCAGTGATTGCATTGTTGGTCTCAATCACGCTATGGGCTCAATCACGAAAACATGACTACCTTTAGTCACTGATCATCAACCGCGGGTGACTCACCCGTCCGTTCTGTGGAGACATCATCATGACACACGTTGCTAGCAACGAGGGCGTCGCTGACTTTGAAAAAAGTGCCACGACAGCCTCTATTCGATATCACTATATGGATAATCTTCGAGCTCTGGCGATGCTCGCCGGTGTCTTCTTTCACGCGGCGCTGGCCTACAGTCCGTTGCTGGCCAATCTTTGGCTGACAGCGGATACGGAAAATGCACGAGTGTTTGACGCGGTCGCCTGGTTCAGTCATCTGTTTCGGATGCCGCTGTTCTTTCTGATTGCCGGATTTTTCACGGCTTACCTGGTGAACAAACGAGGCGCCTGGGGACTGCTACGCAACCGGGTCTTGCGGGTTGCTCTGCCGTTGATCCTGTTTTTACCACTGATCATGTGGGCCATGGAAGCTGGCATTGCCTGGGCTGTCTTTAACGTCGAGGCCCAGTCACCAATACTGCAGCTGATTGCCTGGTCGATGAACATGCCGAATCCAGCACCGTCGCCGTTTTCATTCGCGCATCTGTGGTTTCTGTATCAGCTGGTGCTGTTCTATCTCGTCTATGTGTTGATGACAAAAACCGGGCTGCCCGGTCGACTGATGCCACGCAACGGCCTGCCTTCCTGGATGGTCGTTTGTGTGCTGCCGCTGCTCATGATCCCAGCGTTGCTCAGCCAGGCAGCCCCGCACCCGGCGCCAGATGCACTGATGCCCCAGTGGTGGGCATTTGGATTCTTTGGTGTCTTCTTTCTGTTTGGCAGCCATCTGTTTGCCCACCAGGGCATCCTCGATCGTCTCCGGCCCTGGGCCCCGTGGTTGTTGCTGGTCTCGATCGGCTTGTATGTCATCTATGAACAATTAATACCCAAGTCGATCAGCATGGCGGAGATCATGGCCTTGGGACAGCCGATAGAAATTGAATGGACAATGGAGCATATCGCCTTGGCTATTCTGGGAGCATTCATCGCGTGGTGGATGGTGCTCTGCTGTCTGGTGTTTGGACGCATGGGTTTGAACCGTGCCAGCGGTGCGATGCGATTCATTGCCGACTCATCCTACTGGATTTACATCATGCATTTCCCTGTGCTGATGATGATTCAGTATTGGCTGCTGGATCAGGACTGGAATATCTGGATCAAGTTTGCCCTCTCTTCATTCGGTACCTTGATCATCGGGATAATCAGCTATGTGGTGCTGGTTCGCTGGACGCCGATCGGGTGGATGCTTAATGGTCGAAAAAGGTAATCGCAAGATCTCGTGTCCAATCGGATCGCCTGTAAAATGTCCATAGTTCATGGTCTGGAGGTGAAATTGCGATAACCAGACAGATTGTCGCGACAGGCGTGTCTGACAACTCTATGTGCCCATGGTGTGATGAATGATCAAATTGGCAGTGATCATCATTGAGCCAATCCGGGCTCACAGGGAGATAGAATCATGAGACGCATTTCACGCTCAAGACAGTCGGTCACGACTTGTTCAGAGGCTCCTGGTCCAGTCCGAACGACAACGGGCTGGGGTCGAACCGGGCCAGTAGCCACCTGATAGCCACTGAGCGCATAGGCGGCGAGTGTGAACAGCATGCCGACCGGCCCCCATGCGTCGTCGACGCCCCAAACAGAAGGTCAGCAGCGCAAAGACCAGGGACAGGATCATCACGACCATCAGAATCTGTGGTCACAGGATCGGGTCGCAGGCGGCTCGCAGTTCTGGCGTCGTCAGGATACTGGGGTAGCGATAGCCCAGGACGGCCAGAAAGCTGATGACGCCCAGAAACAGCGCGGTGTATCCGCTGAACCGCCCATCGCCGATGCGAAATTCCTTCTCGGGCAGTGGTTCGGTCTTCCGCTCGCGATAGTGATAATCATTGGGATCGTTTGGGGCAGGTTCTGATGTGTTCTTGCTCCTGCTCTGTGTTCCTTTCGCGGGTCACCTGAACGCAGGGTCATGGACTTGCACCACTCAGTCATGCTGAGCTGACAGGGTCCTGATGGGTAATGATATCAGCGCCAGGATAGGCCTCGCGAATGTTATCCTCGACCTGGTCAGCAATCACATGAGCATCCTGCAAGGACAGTCCACCATCGAGTTCCAGATGCATCTGAATCACATATCGAGGCCCGGAGCGACGCGTTTTCAGACCGTGAATACCGAGCACCCGGCTGTCTTTCAGTGCGACGGCTTCAATGTTTTCGCGCTCCTCATCGGGCAGTTCCTGATCCATGAGGTGATGAAATGCTTTGCGACCAATCAGCATCGAGGCCCTGAGGATGTACAGACCAATGAGAATGGCCAGGATCGGGTCGGCCATCGCCCAGCCGATTGATGCCAGCGACAGGGCCAGGATCACGGCAAGATTGGTGAGAATGTCGGTAACGTAATGCAGCGAATCCGCGGCGATCGCCATCGATTCGGTCTGTCTTAAAACGTGGCGCTGATAGAGCACCAGGCACAGGGTCAGCAGCAAGGAAATGCCCATGACCCACAGGCCCACACCCAGTTCAGTGGGCGGCGTGCCTTCGATCAGATGTTTGCCGGCCTGCAAAAACAGAAACAGAGACGAGCCCCCAATGAACGCGGCCTGGGCCAGGCCTGAGACCGCCTCGGCCTTGCCGTGGCCCCAACGGTGGTCGTCATCAGGAGGAATCAGCGCATAGCGGATCGCGATCAGGTTGAGGCCCGATGCGAGCACGTCCAGGAAAGAATCAATCAGGGATGCCAGCAGCGATACCGAGTCGGTCATTTCCCAGGCAACCAATTTGATGATAATGAGAATCATGGCGACTGTGACGGCAGCGACACCGGCTCGTTTCATCAGTCGTTCTCTATGGTCGGTATTGAGCGGCGAGGTGGTCATGCGCGCATTATCACCCATGCAGCGGGTGGCTGTCTTGCCTCAAGGTCACTTGTTGAGAATCAGCCTGGTGTCCAGCACCACTCCGACGAAATCGTCCTGGTAGGCTGAATCTCGATCTCGAAGGAAGGCGCGTATCTTGGATGGGCCTGGGTCCTCCGCCCGAAAGCCAACCAGCAATGACTCACCAGTGTCGATCAGATAGGCAGCGGTTTTTACGAGTACTGGCAGGTTTTCGCGAGGTTCGGTTTCCCATGAAAGTGGAACGATTAGTGCCTTCGACCATTCAGCTTCATCCATTTGCCCATCGATTAGGATCGTTGCATCGATGCAGGGAATTCGAGATGGATCCAGTGGGGTGTCTGCGTGTGCGGGGCATACGATCAGGCTCAGTATTGCACACAGGCGAAATGGTTGTATTTTAGTGATCATAGAAGAGTCCCGCTTGTCGAACAGCGCAGAGGCAGCATGTCAGACCCACTTCGAATTAGTGTCAGAATGAAGACGCGGTCGCAGGAAAAACTTTCCAGGATATTTTGTGAATCTGTGCCTGAAGGCGATGAATGGATCGAAAGTCGAGTCAGAATGCGACTGGTTACGGGGCCCGGCTTGAGGGAGATTCGGGGATGGGGATTGCCCGGTAGGTCAGGCGGCGCTGTTGCTTCGGTGCACGAACCGGTTGCCCATCAATGATGAGCGGACGAAAACGCGTATCGAGTAATCGATCACGAACATAGGAGACCTGTTCAGCGGAAGACTGATTATCAATCAATCGGACCCGCGTCGGCCGACCGTCAGGCATCACATCAAAGCGAAAATCAAACCACGGTGCCTTGGCCTGGTCATTCGGATGCAGGTCGCGCAACTCTGAATGGATGATGTCGACCTGTGTTCCCATGGTCTGACGGATGTCCTCTGTTGCCACAGACCAGGCCTGAACATAGGCCTGTTGTGCACGATCTTCCATCGAAAAGCGAAGGTAGTGATTGCCAAGCTTGATATGTGCCAGTGCCTTCTGTTCGGCGGTGAAATCCTCGCCTCGTTGCAGGGTCAGGTCGGCCATTCGCTTGAGCACAGTGACGGCTTTGCGACCAACCCGATTCTCAAGCAGATAGACATCGGCCATGCCTTCGAGCAACGGCAGCATGGCAGGAGTATCACGTCCATCAATGCTCAATCGTTTCAGTCCTGCACGAAACACGCTATAGGCTTCTTCAAAACGCTCTTCAGTCGCCAGCCAGGTGCCATAGGCATGGGTTGCCAGCACGCTGTGATCCTCGTCGATCTCGAAGATCGTATCGGTCAATTGTCTGGCAAGACCAGCAGGTTCATCAAGGTCCAGTCCAGAAAGAGCCGTCAGTGCATCGTGCAGACCCAGATTCGAGACCCGTGTCGCTGATTCAGACGACAGAGAGGCCAGAGACTGTCCTGCCTGCTCCAGATCTCCCTGATACTGGGCTGACAAGGCATCAATGACCAGGGCGTCAGCACGGGAGCGATCAGCCTCGATCAGCTGATGGCAGGCAATGATTTGGCGTGCATCACTGAGGCGAAAATCCAGCCAGGCTTCGTGTGCCTGAACCAGGGCCTGCTGATTGCTCAGAGTCCCAGCAGTGCAGTCTGGTGCAGTGTAGGAATCATCCGTTGCAGATCGGGCGGCGTTGCTCGATACGCCAAGCGTGAATAACAGGATGAAACTGAGATGGATGCGACTGCCGGATGTGATCAAGGTGGACTCTTCGGGTCAGAGAGTCCACATTCTACGAAGCCCTTCATAGATTGTAAAGCCGATTGCCTCTCAGCGCGAAAAACGCCGCCACGAGGGAGGTGTGATTCAGATGCGTTTGCTGATAACCGTCAGCGCTTCATCGAGTTGAAGAACTCTTCGTTGGTCTTGGTTTCCTTGAGCCTGTCGATCAGGAATTCAACCGCAGCCAACTCGTCCATCGAATGAACCAGTTTGCGCAGGACCCAGATTTTCTGCAGCTCTTCCGGAGCAATCAGCAGATCCTCGCGGCGAGTTCCGGAGCGGTTGATGTTGATCCCGGGATAGATTCGCTTCTCGGTGATACGTCGGTCGAGGTGGACTTCCATGTTGCCGGTGCCCTTGAATTCCTCGTAAATGACTTCGTCCATCTTCGAGCCCGTATCGACCAGCGCGGTGGCGATGATGGTCAGGCTGCCCCCTTCTTCCACGTTTCTCGCTGCGCCGAAGAACCGCTTGGGTTTTTCCAGCGCGTTGGCATCCACACCACCGGTCAGAACCTTGCCCGAGGATGGGATCACGGTGTTGTAGGCACGCGCCAGTCGCGTGATGGAGTCAAGCAGAATGACCACGTTTTTCTTGTGTTCAACCAGTCGCTTGGCTCGCTCGATGACCATCTCGGCAACCTGGATATGTCGTGATGCGGGTTCATCAAAGGTCGAAGAGAGCACCTCGGCATCAACGGATCGGGCCATTTCGGTGACTTCTTCCGGGCGCTCATCGATTAGCAGGATAATCAGATGACAGTCAGGATCGTTGGAGGCGATGCTGGTGGCAATGTTTTGCAGCATCATCGTCTTGCCCGCTTTTGGTGGAGAGACAATCAGACCGCGCTGACCTTTGCCGATTGGAGACATCATGTCGATGATCCGTGCGGTCAGGTCCTCGGTGCTGCCGTTACCGCGTTCCAGCGTAAACCGTTCTCGTGGAAACAGTGGCGTCAGGTTTTCGAACAGTATCTTGTTCTTGGCCAGCTCAGGTGCTTCGTAATTGATCTTTTCGACCTTGAGCAGCGCAAAGTAGCGCTCGGAATCCTTCGGTGAGCGAATCTTGCCGCTGATGGTGTCGCCAGTGCGAAGCCCGAATCGACGAATCTGACTGGGTGAGACGTAAATATCATCCGGGCCCGCCAGGTAGGAGCAGTCTTCGGATCGCAGGAAACCGAAGCCATCCTGCAGTATTTCCAGTACACCATCGCCGTAAATTGACTCACCGGTCTTTGAATGGGCCTTGAGGATGGTAAAGATCAGGCTTTTCTTGTGCTGCCTGGAACTGCCTTCAATGCCCAATTCCTGGGCAAGTTCTGCCAGTTCGGTGGCCGATTGTATTTTAAGATCGCTCAGATTCATGAAGTGTCTCGATGGGGCTGATGGTGTCGTTGAATTGGAAATTCAGGACCCGTGCCTGTGATGACAGACGGGCAGGTTGATGCCTTGTTCATTTGCTCAGTAAGGGGGTTGCTCGCCAGGGATCGTTCGGGTTGGCAAGCAGGATGCGTGGACATTAGCATGAGACGTATCAGTGGTCTAGCTCTTTTTCCAAGCAGGCACCTCTAGCAGCCTGTCGGACTTGAGGTGAGCTACTGCACAAAACCCGAATTTGGCCAGATGTCCCGATCTATTTCGTTAAATAGCGGTGCTATTCGCCTCAAAAGATCCAAAAATCTGACTCAAATCGGCTTTCTCTCGCGTTGATCGGTCAAGTCCGACCAGGCTCCCGGGGCATTGTGGGCGATGTCTGGATGAGGCCTTGTGACGGTGTGTCACGGCGATTGTAACTGGGAGATATGCACTCCGAACAGGATGGCTGCCAGTGTTTGCCGGCTTGTCGGCAGGGCAAATGATACATCGATTCAGGACTGGCGTTCTGCTGTTTCTGATGGGACGGTGCAGTCTCATCATGTCGGGCAGAGCGGCTGCGTTTGGTCTGAATTCGCGTCCCGGGCGGGCACTTCAAGCAGCACGGTAGAGACCCTCAACAGTTCCATCCTGGCGTCAAAGCGCTGATAATCATCACTCTGAGTCGATTCGTGAGGGAATCCGATGAGTATTGACTATATGACACTCTGGTTGGTCATTCTGGTTGCCGCGGGCATTGCATGGCTGGGCAGTTGTGTGGTCTGGATGTTGCTTCCACACCACCGCAGCGACTATCTGCAATTGCCCGATGAGGAACGAGTTCGAGACGCACTCAATACTCAGTCACTGAAGCGGGACATGTACTGTTTTCCGTTCAGCAAAAGTGACAAGGACATGAATTCACCGATCATCAAGCAACGCATGGCAGAAGGCCCGATCGGCTTCATGACGTTGGTTGAGCCAGGTGGCCCGAGGATGAGCAAGCTGATGATTCAGCAAATTCTCTATTTTCTGTTTGGCTGTGCGTTGATTGCTTATGTGGTCGCGCTGGGCTTTTCCCCGGGTGATGATTATCTGGCCATCTTTCGACTGACCTCAGCGGTTGCCTTTGCGACTTTTGGATTTGCGACTATTCCGGAGGCGATCTGGTACGGACGACGCTGGTCGGTCATTGCCAAATATCTGTTTGATTCGCTGTTCTATGCGCTGCTGGTTGCGGGCGTATTTGGCTGGCTCTGGCCGTATCCGGTGGTGGTCAGTTGATGGCCAGAGACCTGAGTGGTTCATACTGATGGCGAGACCTGACCCGGCGATGGGGCGGATTTTGGCGATGCGACGCGCAGGCCAGATTCAGCAGGCTTGTGCTGCCGCAAAACAGTGGGTCAGCCGTAAGCCGAAAAACCCCAATGCTCACGCCATTCTTGGAAGTCTCTACGCGCAGATGAATCGGCCTGTTGAAGCGATCCGTCATCTGAAGCATGCGCTGAAACTCAAACCTGGCCTGTCTCCGGCGCATCATGATCTGGCCCGAGCTGCAAGTATGGCCGGGCAGCATGCTCTGGCCGCAAGCCAGCTTCGTCGACTGATTGACAAGGCGCCGCAGGATGTGCAGCTGCATCGGGCCATGGCGGCAAGCTCATTGGCCATCGAGGATTACGCATCAGCATTGACCTCATTGCAAACTCTGCTGGATCAGAGCCCAGCGGAGTATCAGGTATTGATCAAATTGGCCGAGTGTCAGCGTGAGCTGTCCAATGAGACTGCTGCAGCTGAGGCTTATGAGCAGGCGATCACGCTTCAGCCTGATCGGCCCGAAGCCTGGCTGGAGTTGGCCGCCATGCATGAGGAGTCCAATGCGCTGAGCGAGGCTGGCAGGGTCCTTGAGCGTGCCGCCGAGCATG
>QIKT01000140.1 GCA_003233095.1 Oceanospirillales bacterium
GGCCAGTCCCAGAAAGTGCTGCGGAAAGAACAGAATGTTGACCGAAATCGTCGACAGCCAGAAATGCCACTTGCCAAGTGATTCGTTGTACATCGTGCCACACCACTTCGGCAACCAGTAATAGGTGGCCGCCATCAGCGCGAAGATGGAACCGGTCACCAATACATAGTGGAAATGTGCCACCACAAAATAAGTGTCGTGATACTGAAAGTCTGCCGGAGTGATGGCCAGCATCAAGCCGGAGAAACCACCAATGGTAAATAGAATGATAAAGGCAATCGAGAACAACATCGGCGTCTCGAAGGTCATCGATCCTTTCCACATCGTGGCCACCCAGTTGAACACTTTAACGCCGGTCGGCACCGCAATGATCATCGTCGCGTACATGAAGAACAGCGATGCACCCAGCGGCATCCCCACGGTGAACATGTGATGGGCCCAGACTATGAACGACAGGAAGGCGATTGACGCCGTTGCGTAGACCATCGAGACATATCCGAACAGCGGCTTTCGGGCAAAGGTTGGAATGATTTCCGAGACGATACCGAAGGCCGGAAGGATCATGATATAGACCTCCGGATGACCGAAGAACCAGAAGATATGCTGATACAGCACTGGATCACCGCCACCGGCAGCATCGAAGAAGCTGGTTCCGAAGTAGCGATCGGTCAGGAGCATGGTGACGGCACCGGCAAACACCGGCATCACCATGATCAGAAGGAACGCTGTGATCAGCCAGGTCCAGACAAACAGTGGCATTTTCAGCAAATTCATCTTCGGAGCGCGCATGTTCATGATGGTGGCAATCACATTGATGGCGCCCATGATCGAGGAAATCCCCATCAGGTGAATGGCAAACACCACGAAGGCGACATTGTTACCGCCTTGCAACACCAGCGGTGGATACAGCGTCCAGCCTGCGGCCGGCCCGCCACTGTCCATGAACAGCGTGCTTCCCAGAATTGCGAATGCGAATGGCAGAATCCAGAAACTCCAGTTGTTCATTCTGGGCAGTGCCATATCGGGCGCGCCGACCATCAGTGGAATCATCCAGTTGGCAAAGCCAACCCAGGCAGGCATGACCGCGCCAAAGACCATGATCAATGCATGCATCGTGGTCATCTGGTTGAAGAATTCCGGTTGAACCAGCTGTAGCCCAGGCTGGAACAGCTCGGCTCGTATGACCAGGGCCATAGCGCCGCCGATGAAGAACATCAGCAGTGCCCAGATCAGATACAACGTTCCGATATCCTTGTGGTTGGTCGTGAAGACCCAACGGTTCAGAAAGCCCTTTGGCTTGTCATCGTGTGAATCGTGGTGCTCTGCGGTGGTCGTGGTCATGACTTCGCCTCCTCGGTGGCCTGATCCGTGTCATCAACCGCGCCGTCTTGTGTCAGGAGCTGACCCAGTACCCATTGCTCGTATTCCTGGGGTGATTTGGCGATGACCACGATCGGCATGAAGCCATGGTCCTTGCCGCACAGCTCTGCGCACTGGCCGCGATACACACCCTCTTCCTCGATCAGCACCCAGGCTTCGTTGATAAAACCGGGCACTGCGTCGCGCTTCCAGCCAAACTCGGGCACCCACCAGGAGTGAATGACGTCGTCGGCAGTAATCAGGAAACGAATCTTTGTATTGGTCGGCAAGACAATCGGGTTGTCGACGTTGAGCAGGTAGTTTTCTATCTCGCGTGGGTCCAGGCCCGAACCAGTCTGGCGGACTCGGTTACTGTCGCTGTCGAGTTTGGAGTAGATCTTGATCCCGTTGTCGACGTATTCGTAACCCCACATCCACTGATAGCCGGTGATCTTGACGATCATGTCCGACTCGCCGGTGTCTTCCATGAGTATCAATGCCTTGGTAGCCGGGATGGCCATGCCGATCAGGATCAGCACTGGAATCACCGTCCACAGAACCTCTGCCTTGGTGCTATGGCTGAACTGTGCCGCTTCATACCCGCGGGAGCGGCGATGCATGAACATCGAATAAAACATGACACCGAACACCAGCGTACCGATCACACAACAGACGATAAAGGCAATCATGTGCTGCTTGTAAGCTTCGGCTGCGAAGGGTGTCACACCTTGGGTCATGTTCAGCTGGTAGTCGGCAGATGCGACTCCAGCGAGCATCAAACCGACTATTGCGACAGATACTAGACTGATTACTCTGTTCATTAACTCACTTCCATTACGAGATACGATGCGCCGTCGACCACCGGAACAGACGATTCCGACACTCCCCGCGACGATTCTTGCCATCTGACTGATGCTGGCAAATAGAATTCAAGCACTCCATTTTAAGCCGTGCCGGAATGGCGAGCAAGGCAAAGGCCGAAAAAGTCGACAGAAATACCCGAAAAAACGAGACTGATCAGAACATCCAGCCGTTCAATTCTCCGTGAAGCGAGCAGCCGCGCCTGTCGGCGCTGCGAGAGGCAAGGCAGGCGGATGCTGTGCTCACCTGCCCATCATGGGCTACTTTGCGCCTACTTATGCGATAGAATACACGGCTGAACGGACTCACACGGCATGAACATGAGCAAAACCATCACCATCGCGACCCGCAAAAGCCAATTGGCACTGTGGCAAAGCGAACATGTCGCCGACGCCCTCAGGCAGGCGCACCCCGGTCTGAAGACCGTGCTGCTGCCTCTGTCGACCCGCGGCGATGAAATTCTGGATCAGTCGTTGTCCAAGATCGGCGGCAAGGGACTGTTCCTCAAGGAATTGGAACAGGCGTTGCTGGACGGTCGAGCCGACATTGCGGTCCATTCGATGAAGGATGTGCCTGCCGATCCGGCCGAAGACCTGATTCTGCCCGTCGTCATGGAGCGCGGCAACCCGTTTGATGCCCTGATCAGCACCCAGGTTGAATCATTGGATCAACTGCCTGACGGGGCGCGCGTCGGCACCTCCAGCCTGCGTCGCCAGTCTCAGCTGTTACATCTTCGCCCTGACCTGGACATCGTTGACTTGCGCGGCAACATCAATACGAGACTGGACAAGCTCGACGCCGGCGACTATGACGCCATTATCCTGGCGACCGCCGGGCTGGAGCGTTTGGGCATGAATGAGCGCATCACCCAGATTCTGAATGAATCAGACTGCCTTCCCGCCGTAGCACAAGGCGCCCTGGGTATCGAGTGCCGCCGCGATGACAGCGCCACCATCGACCTGATTCGTCCCCTGCACCACAAATCCAGCGGTGATTGCGTGTTGGCCGAGCGTGCCTTCAACATGAAGTTGGGTGGCAGTTGCCAAACTCCCATCGCCGCGCACGCCCATCTGCTCGACAGCCACATTCGCCTGACCGGGCTGGTCTCAAGCCTGGACGGCAGCAGACGCGTCAAGCAGCAAATCATTGGCCCGGTCAGCCGGGCAGCCCAGCTGGGCATCAGCCTGGCAGACCACCTGCTGGGGCGTGGTGCTGACAAGCTGTTGGCCGAACTGGCGCTAGCAGCCTCTCGGACTTGAGGTGATCTACTGCACAAAACCCGAGTGTGGCCAGATGTCCCGATCTTGTTGGTTAAATAGCGGTGCTATTCGCCTCAAAAGATCGAAAAATCTGACTCAAATCGACTGTTCCTCATGACGACCCGTCAAGCCCAACAGGCTGTTAGACTGACATCATGACTGCTCATCCGCCGGCAACATCAAACAGCCTCGAGGTGGTGGTGGGCAGACTGGCTGATTCGGCAGGCCCTCTGATCACCGCCCTGACGCACGCTGGTTTTCGGGTCGTTGCACAACCGGGCTTGCAGATCGAGGCTGCTCCAGAGAAGGCAATCGCCGAACGACAACTTGGACAGATTCACACAGACGACCTGATCGTCTTTGCCAGCGTGCCGGCAGTCACTCATACCTTCGACCTGCAGGTCGATCATTCGGTGCTGCAGCATGCCACCTGCGCGGCGGTTGGCCCGGCAACTGCCGCCGCTCTTGTGAGGATGCAGATCGAGCCCATCAGCGCCGATCAGGGCTCTGGCAGTGAGGCCTTGCTTCAGACCCTCGCCGTCGACCCGGGTCTTGAGGCACTGGCCGATCGCAAGGCCTGGATACTCGGAGCACCCGACGGTCGCAGCTTGCTGCAGGATCAATTGCAGCAGTGGTGCCAGCACGCTCAGACGATCCATGTCTACCAGCGGACAGCGACAATCCTGACCCCTGAATGTCTTCAGTGGCTGAGGCAACTGGCCCATTCAAGCGCTCAGCCACCCTGCCTGATAGCCACCAGTGCCACCATCCTCCAACACCTGACGACACTGATTGATCAGCAGCTGAAGCTGCTGAACTCACCCCTGGCCGATCATGCTCACCGACTGAATCGACGGCGATGGCGAGTGCTGGTCAACAGCGAACGGACCGCGCAGACCGCCAGAGAACTGCAATACACGCAGATTCTGACTGCCTCATCCGCCACAAGCGATGCGCTGGTGGAAACCTTGCGGCAGAGTCTCCGAACAGGGTAATCTCTGCCTGAACCCATCAACCACCTGACCCGCACCTACCGGTCGCGACAGGCACAGTGAGCCACACGCCGCATGACTGCAGATCCCCACATTTCGGACCGAGACACCACCCCAGACGACTCGCCTGAGACCCAGACAGATCAGACGCAGGCCGCCCAGAGCGACTCACCTGAGGCATCAGAGCACAAGCCTCATGCCACCACGAACGGCAGCACCGAAACCACAACCATCAGCGCCGGCCCGCATCGATCACCCGGCGGCAAGGGGGTGGCCTGGCTGGCCTTGTTGTTGGCTCTGGCATGCGCAGGCTGGCTGGCCTGGCAGTGGTGGCAAGACGATCGAATCGATCAGTCAGCGTCAATGGATGCCCCACAGGTCCGCTCGCTCATCGACTCCGAAGTGCAGACTTATCAGTCCAGCCAGGCGTCAATACAGTCACAGCAGGAACAGGCCATTGCCGCAGTCAGGGAGGAACTGGACAGGATTCAGAGCCAGATGATCCAACTGTCACAACGCGACAACAGCGCCCTTGTGACCACCGTCAACGACCTGGATCGCCGCGTCGACAGCCAGCAACAATCGGCCGATCAGCAATTGAACCGACTCAGCGAGCGATTGCAGCGTCTTGCCACGGCCTATGCTGGCATCAGTCAACAGCGGACCGGCGGCGACCACCTTGACCTGACGTTGGCAGAAGTCGCATCGCAACTGAATATGGCTAACAATTACCTGCTCATTCATGCCGATTCTTCGGTCGCGCGCAGCCTCATATCACAGACCCAGCGGCAACTGGATTCGCATGACGAGCCCTTGCTCAGCGGTCTGCGTCAGGAACTGGCGCGGGTTGCGCAATCGCTGGATCGAGTAGTCGAACCCAATCTGGCCGTGCTCACCGGTGTGATCAGCGGCCTGTCCTCCGAATCGAGCAACTGGCCCATGCTCAGCGAGCGCCGCGCCAGCAACGACGAGCATAACGAAGTGCGCCCCGATGAAGATGACAACAGCAACTGGTCGCGATTCAAGCAAACGCTCTCGGGCCTGGTCGTCATTCGCCGCGACCAAACCGGCGACACCGCGCTGCTGAGTCTGCGCGAAGAGGAACTCTTGCGAGAAAACCTGCGCCTGCAGTTGCAGGTGGCACAACTGGCCGCCGTGCGCCGTGACCAGGCGCTGTTCAACCAGAGCCTGGATCAGGTCAGCGGCTGGATGAGCCGTTATTATGATGTCGAGGCGGCGCCGCTTCAGGCCGCCCGGGCCAGACTGGACGAACTTCGCGGCACGACGCTCCGACCCGAATTGCCTGATCTGACCGCCGCTCTTGCCGAGCTGAATCGCGCCCGAGGCGCCGTGCAGGCGCTGGATCAGGTTCCCGCCAGTGTCCCGGTTAGCGTGCCCGAGACTGAGTCATGAAAACCTTCTGGACACTGATCATTGCTGTCTCGGCAGCCATCGGCCTGATGCTGGCCCTGCCGCTGCTGCGCGGCTATGTCCTGATCAAGACGGCAGGCTGGTCGATCGAGATCAATGTGCTGATCCTGATTGTCGGCGTACTGCTGATCATCGGCACGATCAAACTGGCCATCTGGCTGTGGAAGCTGCCCGGAAATACCTTGCGTACCTTCCTGGAAAAACGCGCAGCCGCTCAGCTGGAACTGGGCATGTTGGCCCTGTCACAGGGCGACTGGCGTAAAGCCGAAAAGGCGCTCAAACAATCAGCCAAACGCAAGGATCAGGCTGCACTGAGCTATATGGGTGCTGCTCAGGCCGCCCAGGAACGCGGCAAGACCGAGCAAATGCAGGATTATCTGGACAAGGCCGATCAGTCCTCGGCAGTCCATCAGCCGGTGCAGATCACCCGCGCCCAGTTGCTGCTCTCCGCCAATCAGCCCACCCAGGCCCTGGACGTCCTCAACGAGATTCGCAAACCACGCGAAAATCGGATCAAGATTCTGGAA
This sequence comes from Oceanospirillales bacterium, assembly GCA_003233095.1. GTDB lineage: Bacteria > Pseudomonadota > Gammaproteobacteria > Xanthomonadales > SZUA-38 > SZUA-38. The sequence continues at coordinate 6,430 of QIKT01000140.1, forward strand.
TTGCTAGCGGTGTGCTATCAGAAGCTGAGCATGTGGCCCGAACTGCAGGACCTGATCCCGGACCTGCTCAAGGCCGGCGTCATCGATCAGGCTCAGGCAGAACAGCTGGCCACGCAGTCGGCTGAATCACGGCTGTCCAGTCTGCCCGAAGGCCTGTCGGTCGATCAGGTCTGGCAATCGTTCGATCGACGCATGCAGCAGCATCCACGAATTGTCGAAACGTATGCGCGGCATGCCATTGCCAGCGACGAACACCAGATGGCCGAGGGTGTGTTGCGCGGTCATATTCAGAAGGACTGGCAGGAGCCGCTGGTCCACCTGTACGCCCAGCTTGCCCATGCAGAGCCTGCCGCTCGCGCCAAACAGGTCAAGCAGTGGTTGAAGAAACACCCCGATTCTGCTTCAGCGCACCTGGCCATGGGTTTGATTGAGCTGCAGCAAAACCATACTGATCAGGCCCATGAGCACTTGCAAATCAGCGCCCAACTCAAACCTGACTCGCTGACCTTCCGGTCTCTGGCTGATCTTGAAATGCATGAACAGCACTTCGAACAGGCGGCACGGCATTATCGTCAGGCGCTGAGTTATCCGCAAGACGAGGCCATGGATAACGGAACCACGCGAGATCAGGCAGTGCTCAATTCACCCTCGCCCGGCGGCCACTGAACCGGCTTGAGCTGATCGCTGAACCCAGGCTGCTGCTGCATCTGCTGCCACAGCTCGGACAAGGTTTGCCCTGAGAGCGGATCAATACGCTCAGGCGCCAGCTCTGCCATGGGCCCGAGCACGAAGTCATAGCGGTACAAATCCTTCCTCGGCAGCTCGATTCCGTCAAAATGACCCGATAACGATCCGAGCATGATCAGGTCGATATCAATGAGTCGGTCGGAAAATTTCACGGCGCTGCGTTGCCGACCCATCGCCGTTTCGATCTGCTTGAGTTCAGCGGAAATCTCGGATGCTGACAAATCTGTGCTGACACTGGCCGCCAGATTGTAGAAGTCCTCACCAACAAAGCCAGCTGATGGGCATTGCACCACCCCTGACAGCGCGAGATTGCCAAATACCTCTCGCAGCGCCGCGAGCGAGCCTGAGATGTTGTTCGCCCGGTCCACATTGCTGCCAATGCTCAGATAAGCGATCTGCAGAGGGCGCTGGGGCATTCGCTCAATCCTGTTCGCGCTTGCGCTTGATCACCACGCCAACGGCCGTCGAGCCTCTGACCGCACCCGGCTTGCTGACTTTCAAGCGCACTTTCCTGACATCAAATTCATCCAGCACAATCGCAACACAATGCTCGGCCAGAGTCTCGACCAGTTGAAACTGGTTATCTCCGACATACTGAATCAGCCGCTTGGCCACCGATTTGTAATCGAGAGTATCCTCAATGGCGTCGGATGCCGCAGCTTTGCGATTATCGTTGGCCATTTCCAGATCCAGACTGACCACCTGCTTGATTTCCTTCTCCCAATCATAGATTCCGATGACGGTCTCTATCTTCAGGTCTTCAATAAATACGATGTCCATGTTTATCCTTGTCAGGGAGTTTCTGAATAAATCTGAGCGAATTGGGTTGAGATGGCAAATGCGTCCAATACCAGGAGCCTGTCGGATTTGACCGATCGTCGCGAGGGAAAGCCGATTTGAGTCAGATTCTTGGATCTTTTGAGGCGAATTGCACCGCTATTTAACGAAAAAGATCCGGACATCTGGCCAAACTCGGGTTTTCCGCAGTCGATCATGTTAAGTCCGACAGGCTCCCAGGCGCATCAATCCAGTCATCGTGGTGCTATGGCTCGATTGATGCAGCACAGAGTGGGTGTGTTTGACGCTCAAGACAACCGGTCATGATTTGTTCAGAGGCTCCTTAGTGGGCGATCATGCTGAACGACCGAAGTCGATTCTGCGTCAAGCCGCCGATTCGGGCGGCCTCAATTCGTCCATCGGCCAGCGCGGTCGTACGCGCACAGCCAATGCCTGCTCGGTCGGCCCATTCAGACGCTTCATGCCGGCGAAGGCAATCATCGCCGCATTATCGGTACAAAATTCGATACGCGGATAAAACACTTGACCGCCCAGTTCATCCATCAACGCCTTGAGCCGCTCCCGCAGCAGGCGATTGGCACCCACGCCTCCGGCAATCACCAACTGTTGATTGCCGGCCTGTTGCAGCGCTCGCCGACACTTGATGGCCAGCGTCTCGACCACGGCGCGTTGGAAACAGGCCGCGATATCAGCGCGATCTTGATCAGTCTTGTCGGACTTCTGCCAGGTATTGAGTGTAAAGGTCTTCAAGCCGGAAAAGCTCATGTCCACCCCGGGCCGATTGGTCATCGGCCGCGGGAATCGGAACCGTTGATCATCGCCCTGCTCGGCGAGCTTCGCCAGATGCGGGCCACCCGGATACGGCAGGCCGAGCATCTTGGCCGTCTTGTCGAAGGCTTCCCCGGCAGCATCATCCAGCGTCTCGCCCAGCACCGTATACTGCCCCAGGCCCTTGACGTCCACCAGCATGCTGTGACCACCGGAGACCAACAACGCCACAAACGGCATCGTCGGTGCCTGATCTTCCAGCAGCGGCGCCAGCAGATGACCTTCCATGTGATGGATTTCAATGGCCGGCTTGCCCAGCGCGAAGGCCAGACTGCGGCCAAAGCCTGCGCCAGTCAGCAACGCTCCGACCAGACCCGGGCCTGCGGTATAGGCCACCGCGGCCAGGTCATGAGCTGACACTCCCGCTTTTTGAAACAGACTGTCGAACAACAAAGGCAATTTTCGCACATGATCCCGGGCCGCCAGTTCAGGAACCACGCCGCCGTATTCAGCGTGAACGTCAATCTGACTGAACAGTTCGTGGCCGATCAGGCCCGATTGCTGTCCATACAATGCGACCGCTGTCTCATCGCAGGATGTCTCGATGCCGAGCACGATGGCTTCAGTGCGATTCATTTTTTCTTTGCAATCCTCAAAGCAGACAGGTTAAAATAGCGGGCTTCGCGCGATGGGACCGTTTTTTGGGGCGTTTGCTTCACGGCCACCCCCCGCGCTGATTCGATACAAGATAAACGTATGGAGCAATTATGCCAAGTGTAAGAATTCGTGAAAACGAACCGTTTGAAGTCGCCATGCGACGTTTCAAGCGTACCTGCGAAAAAGCCGGCGTTCTGTCGGAAATGCGTCGTCGCACGTTCTACGAAAAGCCCACTCAGGAACGCAAGCGCAAGAGAGCCGCCGCCGTCAAGCGTCAGCTTCGCCGCCTGTCCCGCGACATCACCAACCGTCGTCGCCTGTATTGATCGATTGCCAGGAGCCTGTCGGTTGACGGGCCTTCCGCTGCCGATCCACTCACACTCACACTCTTCGAGACCTTCCCAGCCTGATGAACAGCCCGCTGAAAGATCGCCTGACTGCTGATATGAAGCTGGCCATGAAAGCCAGAGAAAAACAGCGCTTGGGTTCGATTCGCCTTGCACTGGCCGCCATCAAGCAGATCGAGGTGGACGAGCGCCGCGACCTGAGTGAGGACGACGTGATCGCCGTCATCACCAAGATGGTCAAGCAACGCCGCGATTCGATCCAGCAGTACACCGATGCAGGCCGAGACGAACTGGCCGCCATCGAACAGGCCGAAATCGACATCCTGATCGACTATCTGCCCCAGCAATTGACCGAATCTGAAATCAGCGCTCTGCTGGATCAGGCGATTGCCGAGACGGGTGCCAGCTCCATGAAAGACATGGGTGCTCTGATGGGTGCGCTACGACCGAAGGTACAGGGTCGGGCTGACATGCAACAGGTCAGCAAGATGGTCAAGAGTCGACTGGGCTAAGGAGCCTCACTCGGACCGTTTTCCTTAATCTTTTAGAACTCAAGCTTCCACTCTGTAGTATTTCTCTGTTGCTCCCACTCAGGTTTCTCCTGTTGGCGATTGATTCTTCTTTTGTTGCTTTTGGCTCAGGTTTCACCTGAGGGCGAATCACTTTTCTTTGCCTCCCCTTCGCGGCGTAACGAAAAGAAATGGACGGTACCGTTCACAATCATTGGTAACACAATAGTTCAAATACATAGGGGAACCACTAGGGAGTCTCTGAACAAGTCTCAAGCGAGTTGGATTGAGAAGGGAAATGCGTCCGATCAAGGCGCATGAGCTGAGTCATCGTGGTGCGATGGCTCAGCTCATGCAACGCCGAGCGGGCGTAGTTCACGCTCAAGACAGCCGATCACGACTTGTTCAGAGGCTCCCTAGGCCATTGCCGCCCGAATGCATTCTGGATCGCTTCTACGGGGACGGTTTCGAGTCCTGCCTCATCAGATGCTGACCCTCTCTCTTGCTGAGCACAGCCCCGAAATCGAGATTGATGTGAGGTTCACACGCCCCTGTGACGTGTATCTCGCCTAAACTCTGGTGATTAGTTTTTACGAATTGTTAACCTGTAGGCTTCATGTTATCTGAGGCTATGTGGGATGATAGGCATGATAGAACTCGTCGTTAACTGATTCCCCCAACGACTTTGAATGGTCCGTTTCTGACGCCCATTCGGCAAGGGGGGGGGGGGTTAACCCAATTCAAAAAGGGGAAGAATCTATGTCAAATATTAATGTCAGTCTTGAAGCAATGATGGCTATCGACGGCGCGAAGGGCGTCTGCATCGTCGATTATCAATCCGGTATGGTCCTCGGAAAATCAGGTGGTGGGGTCGACCTGGACCTGGCGGCAGCGGGTAATTCTGAAGTGATCAAGGCGAAGTTGGACACCATGAAGTCTCTGGGAATCAAGGGCGGGATCGAAGACATCCTGATCACCCTGCAGGATCAGCTTCACGTCATCCGCCCGACGATCTCGCACAAAGGCTTGTTCATCTATCTGGTTCTGGACAAGGCCAAGGCGAACTTGGCTCTGGCTCGTCACAAAGTGATGGCGGTCGAGAAAGATCTCGAAATCTGACTGAATGGCGGCGATCAGGCCCAGTCTGATCGCCGCGTCAGGTTCGACTAATCAACACCTTGCCAGTCAGAGTTTGCTGAATATGAAAGCGATCATGTATATGAGCCAATCCGTCGACCCGGTCCCAAAAATCTGGTTGCCTGCCAATCTGGAAAATATTCTGGCTAGGGCTCGATCCAATAATCGAAAACATGGCATTAGCGGCGTGCTTTCCTTCAAGAAAGGGCACTACCTGCAGATCGTCGAGGGGCCTAATGACGAGGTCGATCAACTGTATGCCAATATTCAGCATGATCCACGTCATAAGTCAGTAAGCGTCATCTGTACGATCCAGACTAAACAGCGCTATCTTCAGGACTGGGACATGAAGCTGATCCCGTTCTGTGCGGTGGATACTCAGTTTGTAAAATTCATGAAGGACCATGTCGTGGGGAAAAACGATCTTTCAACGGCGCAACAAGAGGTCTTTTCGCTCTTCTACAATCTGCAATCCACCCAGCATGACCGGCCCAGCATGCTCGCTCATAACGAACATGAATATCGCCTGAAGTGTTGGCCCAACTTTCTCGATATCAAACCGACTCCGGCCTTGCTCGGTCTGTGCGCTTTGCTGATCGGCGGTGGGTGGTTGAGCTGTGAACAATTGTTGGCTGATAGCGATTATGGTCGGGATAAAAACCTGCATCGCGTACTTGATGACTTGAATGCTCAGAAGCTGCTCGAACACCGCAACCTGCAAACCGCCGAGGCGACAGCAAGACGTCAAGTGGTCAGGCATGCGCAGACCCCGTCTGATTCAAACGACCCGGGCGGCCTGTCATTCTATCAGCGCATGAAGCAGTTTCTCGGGGCGAGGAGAGTTTCGTGAGCCTGCCGGACTACAGAAAACTGGTGATTATCGGTGACATCGGTGCGGGCAAAACCCAACTGATTCAGACGCTCAGTGAAATATCACCAGTGACGACCGAGGCGAATTCGTCGATCGACATTGGCAAGGACTTGACCACGGTGGGCATTGATTATGGCCGCATCTCCCTGAATGAAGAGACCGCACTGGGCTTGTATGGTGTGCCGGGACAGGAGCGATTCTCGTTTCTCTGGGACATGGTCAGCGAGTCTGTCTGGGGCTTGATGGTGCTGGTCAAATCGACAGAGCCGCCACGTCTTGACTACCTGGACCGCCTACTCTCCCACTTTATCGATGCGAAGGAAAAAACCCCTTGTATGGTGGCGCTCACTCATTCAGAAACCGTCGAACATTCGGAGTTGAAGAACCTCTCGGCACAGATCGATCTGGTCCTGCACGAACGCGATGTCAGCGCGCCCACATTGCCGATCGACTGCCGCAGTGAGCAATCAGCCATGCTGCTGTTGCACACTTTCAATGCTATGAATATCCATCGGACATCAGCAACATGAATGAGAATCCTTCGAGCCTGAGGCTCAGTCAGGTCATCCAGCATCGGATCGAATCGATGTTTTCCCAATGGACGGACATGCAGTTTGTCTACTTGTCGACAACAGACGGGTTTCATATCTTTGGGTTGCATCAGGGTGCCGAAAATGCCGAACCAGACAAGGTCGCCGCGATTGCCAGCTCGCTGTTTGCTCTGAGCAACACAGCATCGAAAAACATCCTCAATGATGAACTTCAGGTGTCCATCGTCGAGACCATGTCAGGCAACATTATTTTTCTGCGAACTCATCTGAATCGAGCCGATACGGTGCTGACGGTTGCTGCCAACAAGGACATGTCACTGGCGAAAGTTCGTTATCATGCCTTGAGGCTTTCGGAGTTGATCGAGAGCAACGACTGAGTTCTCACCCTGGACCCACGCCAACCTCAAGGACACCCTCTAAACTATTGATTTTTCATAAGAATATAGGAGGCGACATGAATATCTATCAAGCCTTGAGGCTGGATCACGACAAGCAATGCTATCTGTTGGCTGAGTTGACCGATACCTCTGGGGACAGCTCAAGGCGGCGTTCGATCTATGAACAGCTGAAGACAGCGCTGACCGATCATGCGGCGGCCGAAGAATGTCACTTCTACATCCCCTTGGTGAAGAAAGACCTGACCCAGCAGAAATTCCGCCACAACGCGGCAGAGCATCACGAGATTGATGAGCTGCTCGAAGCAGTGGACACCACCGACATGTCCTCTTCAGCCTGGTTGACCCACGCCAGGTCGCTCGAGCACAAGGTGCTGCATCATCTGAAGAAGAGCGTGAAGTCTTCCAAATGGCCTGCAAGGTGCTTGGGAGCCTCTGAACAAGTCGTGACCGACTGTCTTGAGCGTCAAATCCGCCCACTCTGCGTTGCATGAACTGAGCCATAGCACCACTTATGACTCAGTTCATGCGCCTTGATTGGGCCCATTTGCCATCTCAATCCAATCCGCTTAAGACTTGTTCAGAGGCTCCCTTGACGACGATCAGAAGTAGCAACTGGCCACCGCATAGTTGCAGCAGATGCACGATTGACAGCGTTGATTCGCAGCCTTCATGAATGAGTTGCAGGCTGGAGTCTCTGGCACTGGGCGATCCGTTGATCTCCGAGACCCATTGAGTGATCAGCCTGTCAGGGCACTGGACGTGCCGGGTGCAGGTTCTATAATGCGGTTTCAGTGTTTCAGAATCACATCACATGACCTCCCCCAGCATTCTGGTTGTTGACGACGAGCCGGACATTCGCCAGCTCGTACAGGAAATTCTTCAGGATGAGGGCTATCAGGTCGTCATTGCAGAAGATGCCGCCGCCGCACGAGAGGTGCGCAAAGCAGGCCGACTGGATCTGGCGTTGCTGGATATCTGGATGCCGGGCACCGATGGCATCACGCTGCTGCGTGAATGGGCAGAAGGTGGGTTGCCCTTTCAGGTCATCATGATGTCCGGCCATGGTTCTGTTGAAACGGCGGTTGAAGCGACCAAGCTTGGCGCCTACGATTTCATTGAAAAACCCATTTCGCTGGCCAAGTTGCTGCTCACCGTTCAGCGCGCTCTGGAGGCAGGATCGCTGATCCGCGAAAACCTGGGGCTGAAGAAGAAACTCCAGCTGCCCACCGAACCGATCGGCGTCAGTGCCTCGATGAAGGCGCTGCATGATCAGGTGGAGCGTCTTTCCCAGCACGATACCTGGGTGCTGATCAGCGGTGAGGCAGGGGTTGGCAAAGCCACTCTGGCTCAATTCATGCATGAGCACAGCCTGCGTCGTGACGGCCCTATGATCGAAATCAAGTTTGGTTCGATTGCACCGGAGAACATCGCCAAGGAACTGTTCGGCTCTGAGGAAGAGGATCAGATCAGCTATGGCCTGTTCGAACAGGCGGACGGCGGGACCCTGTTTCTGGATGAAGTGGCCGACATGGATGACGACATGCAGCTGCGCTTGTCGAGCGCCCTGGGCTCTGGCTCGATCCGTCGTGTTGGGGGTGCCGATCCGGTCGATTTTGACGTCAGGGTCATTGCATCGACGCGCAAGGATTTGGGTCAGGAAGTGGTCGAAGGAAGATTTCGCAAAGAACTGTACTACAAGCTCAATGTGATTCCCCTGATCATACCGCCGCTCAGAGATCGTCAGGAGGATGTCCCGGAGCTGCTTCGATTTTACGCGGACTATTTTCCATCCAGCGACAATCTCGAATACCGCAAATTTACCATGTCGGCTCAGAACGCTCTGAGGCAGTATGCCTGGCCTGGCAATGTCCGCGAGCTGAAGAATCTGGTACAGAGACTGCTGATTCTTGGGTCGGGCGAGATCGACGGGCAGGAGGTTCTGCAGATCCTGGGAACGGACAGCGCCAGTCCTGAGCGTCATTCAAAGGTGGGTGTTGATTTCACGCTGCCGCTGCGCGAGGCGCGTGAGCAGTTCGAGAGAGCCTATCTGATTGAAAAGCTGCGCGAAGTAGGCGGCAGCGTCGGCAAGCTGGCCGAGACCGCGGGCATGGAGCGAACGCATCTGTATCGCAAGCTGCGTGCGCTGGATATCGACCCGAAGAAACTGGATGAGGAGTAATCTCACGATGTCCCATCATTTCGATTTTCCTGTGTCATGAAAATCATCATTCTGGGTGCCGGTCAGGTCGGTTCTTCGATGGCGGCTTGTCTGGCACGCGAAGAAAACGACATCACGGTGGTGGACATCAACCAGGACAACCTGCGTGACTTGCAGGACAAGCTCGATATTCGCGGCGTTCATGGCAATGCCTCTCATCCAAGCATTCTGACCCGGGCCGGGGCCGAAGATGCCGACATGATCATCGCACTGACCAGCAGTGACGAGATTAACATGGTCGCCTGTCAGGTGGCCTACACCATCTTCCATACACCGACCAAGATCGCCCGAGTGCGGGCCGGTGAGTATCTCAGCTATCCGGAGTTCTTTGCCCACGAACATTGTCCGGTGGACGTCCTGATCAGCCCTGAACTGTTGGTTACCGAGCACGTCCAGCGGTTGATTGAGTACCCGGGTGCGCTGCAGGTGCTGGATTTTGCCGATGGCAGAGCGCAGCTGGTCGCGGTGCAAACGGTCCTCGGCGGTGCGCTGACTGGTCATCAGATCGGCGACCTGAAAAGCCTGTTGCCCGACGGCATCGAAATTCGAGTCGCGGCTATTTTTCGCGAAGAGAATGCCATTATTCCCAATGGCGGCACGCGCCTGATTGCCGGCGACATCGTCTTCTTTCTCGCCGCGCAACGACACATCAAGACGGTCATGTCCGAACTGCGCAAGCTCGACAAACCCGCTCGTCGACTGGTGCTCGCTGGTGGCGGAAACATCGGCGCCACCCTGGCGGCGGCCCTGGAAGACCGTTACCGGGTGAAAATCATCGAGCGTGATCCAAAGCGGGCCCGGGAAATTGCCGAGCATCTGGATTCGACGATTGTGCTGGTGGGCGACTGTGCCGACGAGGACCTGCTCCGCGAGGAAAACATTGACCAGACCGATATTTATTGTGCCCTGACCAATGATGACGAGGCGAACGTGCTGTCATCGATGCTGGCCAAGCGTCTGGGCGCACGCAAGGTGATCTCGCTGATCAACCGAACCGCCTATATCAGTCTGATGGAGGGGGGCAATCTGGACATTGCCGTGTCACCGCAGTCGATTACCATTGGCGCCCTGCTGGCGCATATCAGGCGGGGTCACATGGTGCGTGTGCATGCGTTGCGCAGCGGTGCAGCAGAAGCGATCGAAGCGGTTGCGCTGGGTGACGCGCGGACCTCGCGTGTGGTGGGCCGCGCGATCGAGGACATACCGCTGCCTGATGATGTCACCATTGCGGGCATCGTCCGGGGGCAGGATCTGATCATCGCTCACCACGATACCGTGGTCGAAAGTGAGGATCACGTTATTCTGCTGGTGCTGGACAAACAGTGCCTGACCGAAGTTGAGAGCCTGTTCCAGGTCGACGCGACGTTCATCTGACCTGATGAGAATCTGATGCAGTTCGCAGCCATTCAGCGCATAGTCGGGATTCTGATGTTGCTCTCCAGCCTGACCATGCTGCCGCCCGTGCTGGTGTCGCTGTTGTATGACGATAACTCCTGGAGTGTCTTTGTGGAGGGGTCGCTGACCTTGATTGTTCTCGGCGCCCTGTGCTGGTATCCGGTCCGCAACAGCCGACATGAACTTCGCATCAGGGACGGCTTCATAGTCGTGGTGGCGTGCTGGCTGGTCCTTGGTCTGTGCAGCGCGGTGCCATTTTATCTGTCCAATGTAGTGGACATGTCTCTGACCGATTCGGTGTTCGAGTCCATCTCTGGCCTGACCACCACCGGTGCCACTGTCCTGACTGCCATCGATACCCTCCCCGAGGGTTTCCTGTATTACCGGCAGCAACTGCAATGGTTGGGTGGCATGGGCATTATCGTGCTGGCCGTCGCGATCTTGCCGATGCTGCGCATCGGTGGCATGCAGTTGTATCGTGCCGAGACCCCCGGGCCGATGAAGGACAGCAAGCTGACGCCGCGCATTGCCGAAACCGCCAAAGCGCTGTGGTATCTGTATCTGGCGCTGACGGTGGTCTGCGCCCTGGCGTACTGGATGGCGGGCATGTCGGGCCTGGATGCGGTGGGCCACGCATTCTCGACCGTGGCTATCGGCGGGTTCTCCACCCACGATGCCAGCATCGGTTATTTCGACAGCCCGGTCATCGAGAGCATCTGCATGGTGTTCATGGTGCTCTCGGGGATGAACTTTGCCCTGCACTTTGTTGCCTGGCGACGAGCGACGATCAACCCATACCTGAACGATCCGGAGCTGAAAGCCTACATCATGATTCTGGCAGCAGGCATCCTGCTGTGTACAGCAGCCTTGTTCATGAGTCAGACCTACGATGGTCTGCTCGAATCCTTGCGCTATGGCATGTTCCAGGTGGTCTCGATAGCCACGACGACCGGCTTCGGTACCGACAGTTTCTATCTGTGGCCCAGCTTTCTGCCACTGATGCTGTTGCTGCTCAGTTGTATCGGTGCCTGTGCCGGGTCGACCGGTGGCGGCATGAAGGTGGTGCGAATTCAACTGCTGTTCAAGCAAGGTATGCGCGAGATCACCCGATTGGTTCATCCCAATTCGGTGGTGCCAGTCAAGTTGGGCCAGCGCAGTGCTCCGGAGAAGGTCATACAGGCCGTCTGGGGGTTCTTCTCCCTGTACGTGTTCTGCTTCATGATCATGTCGCTGTTGCTGACAGCATTCGGGCTTGATCTGGTCACGGCCGTCTCGGCGGTGCTGTCTTGTCTGAACAACCTGGGCCCGGCCTTGGGTGAGGCCGGTCCGCATTATGCCAATCTGCCAGACCCGGCCAAATGGGTGCTCAGCCTGGCGATGATCATGGGCAGACTGGAGCTGTTCACCATCCTGGTATTGCTGTCGCCGGTCTTCTGGCGCAACTGAACCGCGGCGCCTCTGCAGTCGTTGACCGGCTGTTGTAGAATACCCCCGCATCGGCCGCCGAGATTCGCTCAGGGCCGTCACAATGAGGCCCTGCTGACATGACCAGATTCATGACCGGATTGATCCTGATGACAAGCCTTTTAACCGCCCACGCCGACCCCCTGACTCTAGAACGTATCTATGCCAGTCCATCACTGAACGGTGCGACGCTGAGCCGGGCGAAACTGTCACCGGACGGTAAACGAGCTACTTTCCTGCGCGGTAAGCAGAGCGATCGCAATCAGATGGACTTGTGGCAATACGAGATCGATAGCGGTCAACTGAGCCTGCTGGTCGATTCCAAGGTGCTGCTGCCAGAGGAAGGGGAATTGTCCGAGGAAGAGAAGGCGCGGCGTGAACGACAGCGAATCTCGGGACAGAAGGGCATTGTTGACTACGCCTTTTCAGCCGACGGACAGGCGTTGCTGTTTCCGCTCGGTGGCAACCTGTATCACTACGACCTGAACAAGCCCGATGAGAAGGCCGTTCGTCAGCTGACCCGCAGCGATTCGTTCGATACCGATCCGCAGTTCTCTCCAAAGGGCAATTATGTGGCGTTCATTCGTGATCAGGATCTGTTTGTAGTCGAGATCAGCAGCACCACCGAAACGCGCCTGACCGAAGATGGCGAGGGCGCGATCAAGAATGGCATGGCCGAATTTGTGGCCCAGGAAGAGATGGACCGAGACACCGGTTACTGGTGGTCGCCGGATGAATCAATGCTGGCCTACATTCGCGTCGATGAGTCACCGGTCAGCATCACCCGTCGCTATGAAATCTATGCTGAGGAGTTTCGGGTGGTCGAGCAGCGCTACCCTTACACCGGGGAAAGCAATACCACCTTGAAGCTGGGCGTGGTGGCGCGCAGTGGCGGGCCGTCCCGCTGGATCGATACTGGTGAACAGACGGATATCTATCTGCCACGAGTCAAGTGGCTGCCTGATTCGACCCACCTGTCCTGGCAACTTCAGAGTCGAAATCAGCAGCAGCTGACCCTGAACATTACCGACCTGAAAGACTTGTCCACCCGGGCGATCCTGACCGAGACGTCCGACACCTGGATTAATCTTCATCACGGCCTGCATTTCCTGTCCGATCAACAGGCGTTCATCTGGGCGTCAGAGCGCGATGGTTTCAAGCACCTGTATCTGTATGCGCTGGACGGGACCCTGATCCGCCGCTTGACCGAAGGGGACTGGCAAGTCGATGAGATCGAGGGTGTGGATGAGAAGGGCAATACGGTCTATTTCACGGCTACGGCTCATTCGGTGCTCGAGCAACATCTGTTTGGTCAGAGACTGGACACGACATCTGCGAACAAGGTCGAGCGGATCACAACCCGAGAGGGTTCCCATGGCATCACCATGAACAAGAATGCTCAGATCTATATCGACCAGTACTCCAGCCCCAGTCAGCCGCCCCAGACCTCGCTGCACAGCGCCGATGGAACTCGCCTGACCTGGTTGCTGGAAAACGCGGTGGATGAAGATCACCCCTATCATGCCTACATCGACCAGCATCAGCCCTACCGTTTCGGCACGCTCAAAGCAGAGGATGGCCAGACGCTGCAGTATCGGATGATGACCCCGCCTGATTTCGACTCGAGCAAGCAATATCCAGTCATGATCTATGTCTACGGCGGACCGGGCGTACAGGTGGTCAACAAGCAGTGGTCGCGTCACAGCTTGTTTCAGCAGTATATGGCACAGCAGGGATTCATCGTTTACTCGCTGGACAACCGCGGTAGCAAGCGCCGTGGCACTGCCTTCGAAAATCCGCTCTATGAGCACATGGGCTCGGTCGAAGTGGTCGATCAGATGGTCGGTGTGAATTATCTGAAGGCTTTGCCGTACGTCAATCCGGATCGAATCGGCATCTTTGGCTGGAGTTACGGCGGATACATGACCCTGATGGCCCTGATGCAACATCCAGGTGTGTTTGCCGCAGGCGTTTCGGTCGCACCGGTGACTGATTGGCGTCTGTATGACACCCACTACACCGAACGCTACATGAATCGCCCGCAGAACAACCCGGATGGTTACCGTGATTCGGATGTCCTGACCTATGCGCATCAACTGACCTCGCCGCTGTTGTTGATCCACGGCATGGCCGATGACAATGTGCTGTTCGAGCACACCACCAAGTTATACAAGAAACTCCAGGATGAGGTTATCCTGTTTGACACCATGGCCTATCCCGGGGGCAAGCATCGCTTGGCAGGCCAGTCACGTCAGACTCATGTCTTCGGCTCGATTGCGGCACACTTCAACAAGAACATGAAGGACTGATCATGCAATCCAGAGTTCCGTTGACCCGTTATCTGATCGAAAAGCAGCGTAAACAGCAGTGTATTGATGATGACCTTCGACTCCTGATCGAAGTGGTGGCGCGCGCCTGCAAGGCCATTTCTGCCTACGTCAGCAAAGGCGAGCTGGGCAATATTCTCGGCAGTACAAACAGTACCAACGTGCAGGGCGAGGTGCAGAAGAAACTGGATATCCTGTCGAACGAGATCCTGCTCGATGCCACCGAGTGGGGCGGTCATTTGGCTGGTCTGGCGTCGGAGGAAATGGAGAAACCCTATTCGATTCCCAAAGAGTATCCGCGCGGCAAGTACCTGTTGCTGTTCGATCCGCTGGACGGCTCGTCGAATATTGACGTCAATATCTCGGTCGGGACCATTTTTTCGGTACTCCAGCATACCGGTGACAATCAGGAGGTGGATGAAGGCTCGTTTCTGCAACCGGGTTACAAGCAGGTCATGGCCGGATACACCCTGTACGGCCCATCGACCCAGATGATGCTGACTCTCGGTGACGGGGTCGATGCCTTCACTTTGCACAAGGAACACGGTACGTTCATGCTCACTGAGCGAGGTGTGAAAATTCCCGAGGAGACTCAGGAATACGCCATCAACATGTCCTACCAGCGGCATTGGTATCCACCGATGACGCGCTATGTTCAGGAACTGCTGGCGGGCGAGACCGGCCCGCGGGGCAAGAACTTCAATATGCGTTGGGTCGCCTCGATGGTGGCTGATGTGCATCGCCTGCTGACCCGTGGCGGGGTGTTCATCTATCCTCGGGATCAACGCGATCCGAGCGCCAAGGGACGCCTTCGACTGATGTACGAAGCCAACCCGATGAGCTTCATCGTCGAGCAGGCCGGTGGCATGTCGACCAATGGCTTGCAGCGCATGATGGACATCCAGCCCGAGGAACTTCACGAACGCGTGGCCGTGTTCATGGGCTCGAAAAAGGAAATCGAGGTAGTCACCCGATACCATCAGGAATACGCCGCGCAGCAATCAGACTGACCGCTTTGCCTGTTGGATGACGATTGAGTCTGTGCGTGCGTTTCAATGACCGAGTCCAGGGTCGCTTGTCAACCAATGTCAATTGGGCAGACAGGCCCTTGAATCGAGCATGGAGATTTGCAGAGACTGTAAAAAAACCTGTGTCACTGCCTATCATTGAGCCCGATTACGGGTAAGGATAGGTAAATCATGAAGAAGAAAGAACTACAGGCCACCGCCCAGGCGGCTGCGAAAAACATCAAGACCGAAGAAGACCTCAATGAGTTCCGGGCGATGCTGACCAAGATCACCGTTGAGGCAGCACTGAATGCAGAAACCGGATGATCATCTTGGCTTCGACAAGCACGAACAGTCTGACTCCGATAACAACCGCAACGGCGTAACCCACAAGACGCTACAGACCGAGGACAGCCAATTTGAGCTGGCCACGCCGCGCGACCGGGCCGGCAGCTTCGAGCCGAAAGTTGGTGAAGAATCATCAGCGGCGCTTCACGCCGATGGAGGGTAAAATCCTGTTCCTGTACGCACAGGGCATGACCACCCGCGAGATCGTTCGAACGTTCAAGGAAATGTACGGTGCCGATGCATCGCTGACCCTGATTTCCAAAGTCACGGACGCAGCCATTGAACAGGTGGTGGAATGGCAACCCCGGCCTCTGGACGCGATTTACCCGATCGTTTATCTGGACTGCATTGTGGTCAAGATCCGGCAGGACAAACGGGTCATCAACAGGGCTGTTTATCTGGCACTGGGCGTTAAGGAGGGCCACAAGGAACTTCTTGGCTTGTGGTTGGCTGAGAATGAGGGTGCCAAATTCTGGCTCAACGTGCTCACCGAGCTCCAGAATCGGGGCGTGCGGGACATCCTCATTGCTTGCGTTGACGGCCTCAAGGGCTTTCCCGACGCGATCAATACGGTGTATCCCGAGACCTCCAGCTCTGCATCGTTCACATGGTTCGCAACTCGATGAAGTACGTGCCGTGGAAAGATTACAAGCCCGTGGCGGTTGACCTAAAGCAAATCTACCAGTCTGCGACCGAAGAAGAGGCCTTGTTGGCGCTGGATCAATTTTCCGATACCTGGGATGAAAAATATCCGCAGATCAGTCGTTCCTGGCGCAGCCATTGGCACAATCTCAACACGCTGTTCAACTACCCTGAAGATATCCGCAAGGCGATCTACACGACCAACGCGATCGAATCACTCAACAGTGTGATCCGCAAGGCCATCAAGAAACGAAAACTGTTTCCAACAGACGACTCTGCGAAAAAAGTCATCTACCTGGCGATACAGGA
>QIKT01000130.1 GCA_003233095.1 Oceanospirillales bacterium
CAGCTGCCGTTTGACCGGAACGATCGTGGCGGTATCGATTCCGAAGGGAAGCTGAAAATGCAGGCCGGGCTGCACGTCCTTCACATATTTCCCGAAGCGCTGAACCACAGCGACAGAATCACTCGGCACGGTGTAATAGGAGGTCCAGGCCGTGACAACTAGCACCAGCAACACAATGACCGTGACGACCGATCCTGAGCCACCGCCAGGCATGATGTTCTTGAGAGTTTGTTGACCCTGACTGATCAGTTGTTCGATCTCGGAGCCTGGTTTGCCGCCCCTCTGGCCGTTTCCGGTTTGCGATGACATGTGGATAGTGTCCTTTTTTGGTTGCGTTGCGAGGCATTCGAATCGCCTGTGCGGGCATTGAATCGTTCGGTTTTGGTTCGCTCAAAAGCTCGGAGGTTAGTCATTCCAGGAGACAACGAGGTGCCAATAGTGCTCTTGCCAAGATAATAGATGCTCTGTGAACGCGATCCCGTGATCCAGAACATCGACTCATTTGACAGTCTACACTACTAGCAGCCTGTGGGACTTAACTGGTCGTCACGAGGAACAGTTGATTTGAGTCAGGTTTTTCGATCTTTTGAGGCGAATAGCACCGCTGTTTAACCAACAAGATCGGGACATCTGGCCACACTCGGGTTTTGTGCAGCAGATCACCTCAAGTCCGACAGGCTGCCAGGGAAAATTCAGCGAGAGACTGCCAGCTTCATCTCAAAGGGGAACTCCGCACTCTCAACTGCAACAGGGCTTTACAGGACAGCGAGACCTTTTCCTACAGCCAGCTCAAGACTTCACAACTAATCTGAACTCAAGCGCTCACCATGGAGGATGAACGATGGATGAGGACAGGACTGTGTGCACACACGAGGAACGGATTCATACCCCCTGGCCATCAGGCAATGATCAGAAGATATCAGCCACCGAGGCACGCATTGATGTCGCCATGGTCGACCTTCAGGCCCAACGGGCACTGAGGACTCTGAAGCAGGATATCAATGCGCTGCTTGACCGATTGCCAGATTCATCGATGGGTCAAGACGCTCGTCGCTTGCGCCTGGAGCTGATGGCTGAGCTGGGCCACAAGAGCGATCAACTCAGAGACCTGATGAGTGAAATACGCTGCTCAGATCGCTGATTGCGTTCTAGCCGCTTCCCAGCCGATCATGGCCTGCTTGCGGGTCGCACCCCATCGATACTGACCAAACTGCCCACTGCCGAGAATGACCCGATGGCAGGGAATCAACCAACCGACCCGGTTGCGCGCAATGGCCGAGGCTACTGCGCGGGTTGATGAGGGTTTGCCGATTGTTGCGGCAATTTGTCCGTAGCTGCCCAACTGCCCGATCGGCAGCCTGAGCAAGGCTTGCCAAACCTGAATCTGGAAGCGGCTGCCCGGCACATAGAGTCTGAGCTCGGGGGTGCTCGCCAGGTCACCGGGTTGTGCAAAGATCTGTGCGGCCATCACAAGGGTCGAATCGATCTCTTCTTCAACCCTGGCCTGAGGCCAATCCTGTTCCAGACGATCGAGTTGTCCCTGCTGATCAGCCTCATCATCGACAAATCCTAGCGCACAGATTCCACGCTCGCTGTGGGCGATGAAGCAGCTGCCAAATGGACTCTGTACCACGCTATGACCGATCCGCATTCCGGCTCCACCTGACCGAATCTCACCTGGCGTCGCCCCGTCCAGATGCACGGTCAGATCGTGCAGCCGAGAGCTGCCGCTGAGACCGACCGACAAGGCCGTGTCCAGCACACTGTGATCGGCCAGCCGGTCACGCGCGTGGCGGTGGGTCAGGAACTGGGAAAACTGTTTCGGCGTGACGCCGGCCCAACGCCGAAATAACCGCTGCAGATGAAAGTCACTGACGCGGAGCGCTGTGGCCAATCCGTTCAGAGAGGGCTGATCCTGATGATGCTGTTCGAGCCACCGAATTGCCCTGGCGACCAGCTGATAACTGCTGTTGAGGTCAAGATCATCCGCAGGGACGTCATCGAGGTGGTTGAACTGGTCCGTGTTGCTCGTCTTCATTGCAATCGAATCTTGCACAGAAAACAGCCGTAGGCCGCATTGTGAACATGGACCAACCGTGCAGAATGATCGCCTGGCCACTCTCGCAACTTCTGAGCGAGGCTGTCGCCGGCCAGCACATCGGCAGCCCTCAGCATGCCGTCGTCATCATAGAATCGTACCGATAACAAGCGGTGGGTCAAAAACTCGGGAAGCTGATTCTGCGGCATTCTCATCGCGGGTCGGTCGGCTCTGATGAAGACTGGCCCCGATGCTCGGTACGGCGTATTGGCGCGATGGTGGCAGTGCTGAATGAGCCAGACGGTTTCTCCGGGCTGTGCATCTTCCAGAGTCACGCGGCAGGGGTAGCCGTTGGCAGTCTCCACCTTGACCGCTTGCGCCTGCACGCCAGGCGATGCCTCATCGGCGTTCAGAGCCATCAGCTCTGCGGTGCTCATCGGGGACTGAAAGCCTTGAACCTGAAACTGTGTCATGTCGATCCTCAACGGTGTGGTCTGATCATGAGTCTAGTCTCGGGCTTTGAACTCAACGACCCGAATCTTGCGCCAACCGGTTCAGAACGATGTCAGTTCGACCATCAGCTTTTCCACCGCCAGCTCGGTGGCCAGATCCAGGCTTTGGTCATCGCGAAGGGCACCATCGAGTGGCTCGCGGCCCGTGACTCGACGACTCCAGATCACCGTTGCCTTGTTGGGATGATGAATGCGTGCTTCCAGCGTGACCTGGACTTCGGTCTTGCCGGCATCCACCACGGTCTCGATGGTCGCCAGGCGGGTGATCATCAGCAGATCCACGGCTAGGCCCTTGGCCATGTTTTTCAGGCTGCGCAACCCCACTGGCCCCAGTGCATCCGGGTCATCGGGGTGAGAATCGCGATCGATTTCAAAACGGTTGTATTCCGAAGCGAAGGTGCTGTCAGCAAGATATCTCGAGACGTCTTCGGGCGACAGCACGATGAATTCCGGTCGAGCCTGAACCACCTTGCCATGAATGGCGTTGGACAAGGCGCGTTCATGAAGATCCGAGACCCGCGCATTGCGAATCGGATACACCGCAATCGAGCTGATGTAATTGGGTAGCAACACACTATTCGCTGATTCAGTCACCGGCCCGGGTTGAGCGCAGCCAAGCAGAAGCATGCACGGCAGACACATCGCCAACAACAGGCGGAGATGGCGGATCAGACGATAGTGCATGGCAGGCTCTTCCTGTCTCTGTGAGATCACCAGTCTAGCAAAATCCTGCGCTCCAGAGCGTCCCTCTGACCTCTGGCGAGGAAGTATTCGCATTATCAGCGCAATCGACCCTGTTTGATCAGCCTCAGTTTCTCTGCTCGTGTGAGTTTGCGAATCTGATGCTCACGACGTTGGGCAGCAGACCGATCCGCGACTGCCTCGACATAGACCAGCCGGACCGGTCGTCGCACGCGGGTATAGCGCGCGCCTTTCGGGCTGTGATTGTGCTCATCCACTCGCCGGTCGATGTCGGTCGTCACTCCTGCGTACAAACTGTCATCGGCACATTGGCACAAGTACACCACCCAATCAGACATCAATGCCGGCCTCTGGCTGCCCTGCGCCGCCTGAACCCCGCAGCTCAGTCAATAACCGGGCTGTTTCAGTGTTCGAAAAATAATCGATTGTCAATCTATACATTTGCATGGTTCTCAATAGGATGGTCAGATGATTCGCATGAAGACCTGCTCATGAACTATGCCACCAAGTACACCGCACGTGAAGAAATCGCCAATGCGCTGACCCATGCGCTGGGCGTCGTCCTCGGCATATTCGGCCTGATTCTGATGCTACAACAATCGCTTGAGTTCGGCACCGCCTGGCACGTCACGGCCTGCGCCATCTATGGGGTCAGTCTGATTCTGCTCTATATGGCCTCCACGGCCTATCATGCCGCGCCGCCGGGTGGGAAGAAACGCTTGTTTCAGAAACTCGACCATGCCGGCATATTTGTCCTGATTGCTGGCACCTATACCCCCTTTACCCTGATCAGTCTCAGCGGCGTATGGGGGTGGAGCATCTTTGCTGTCGTCTGGGGATTGGCCATCATCGGCCTGTATCACGAACTGTTTGCGCGAAAGCAGTTTCCCCGCCTGGCGCTCGGGCTGTATCTGGTGATGGGCTGGATGATGATGATCGCCATCAAACCAATGATGGACGCTGTGCCCTCTGGCGGCCTGTGGCTGCTGCTGGCCGGTGGCCTGTCCTACACGGCCGGGGTGGTTTTCTATGTCCGGGATTCACTGCCCTATCATCATGCGATCTGGCATCTGTTTGTGCTCGGAGGCAGTGTCTGTCACTTCCTGGCTATCCTCTTGTACGTGTTGCCGCGGGGCACCTGATTGCACGACTGAGAACGGTTCTGACATCGAACGCGATCAACGCATGACTCTGATGGCACATCGTCAGTCATGGCGCAGCCGCTATAGTACGACCTGCTTGTCCTGTTAACGGGGCATTGCCGGCCATTACACCGAGATCACCCCCATGACTGACGACAATATCGACCGCCCGACTTCGAAGGATCTCTCACAGCTGCGACTGCTGATGCCGTATGTGACTCGCTATCGACGGCAAATTGCCGTGGCGCTGATCCTGCTGATTCTTGGCGCAATGACCACGCTGTACCTTCCAGTGGCCCTCAAGCACGTCGTCGATCTGGGGTTTTCCGAAGACCAGCAGGACGCCATCAGTCGCTATTTCTGGCTGATGTTTGGCGTGGCCGTGTTAATGGCCATCTTTACCTCACTGCGCTACTACTGGGTGTCCTGGGTCGGTCAGCGGGTGGTGACCGATATTCGGCGAGACGTGTTTGCTCGAGTGGTCGGCATGTCACCGGCCTTTTTCGAGACCACCCGCACCGGCGAAGTGCTGTCGAGAATCAACACCGATACCACACTCGTCGAAGCGGTGGTCGGCAGCACCTTTTCGATCACTCTGCGCAGTATCGTCATGCTGATCGGATCGATGGCCATGATGATAGTCTCCAGTCCCAAACTGGCAGGCTACATCCTGCTGATGATTCCGGTGATCATCATCCCGATCATCGTCGTCGGTCGATCGGTGCGCAGCTTGTCGAAGCTCGCCCAGGATCGCATCGCCGACAGCTCGGCAATGGCAACCGAAACCATCCATGCGATTCATACCGTCCAGTCCTATGCACAGGATCAACGAGAGAACAAACGTTTCACTGGCTCGGTGTTCGAGGCGTTCAGCGCGTCGATTCTCCGCATTCGCGCCGAAACGATGATGAGCATGGCAGTGGTGATCATGGTCCTGGGCGGCATTATCTTTGTGCTGTGGCTGGGAGCTCGTTCGGTGATTGACGGCACCATGACGGCCGGCACCCTGAGTCAGTTTGTCCTCTATGCCATCATCGCCTCGTCCACTACCGGCGCCTTGACCACGGTTTGGGGAGAGCTGCAGCGAGCTGCCGGGGCTCTTGAGCGGATTGCCGAGTTGCTCAATATGCGCAGCGACATCCAGAGCCCTGAAGATGCGCATGTGCAGACGGATCGACTGCAGGGCAAACTCGAGATCGAGAACCTGTCCTTTGCCTATCCGTCGCGGCCTGACACCTGGGTACTCGATCAGATCAAACTGTCGGTCCAACCGGGAGAGACCGTGGCGGTGGTCGGCCCTTCGGGAGCTGGCAAGACGACTCTGTTTCAGCTGCTGCTGCGATTCTATGATCCGACTTTAGGTCAGATCCTGCTCGACGATCAGCCACTGACCCGCTTTGAGCTTCGCTCCTTGCGAGAGCAGATCGCGCTGGTCTCCCAGGATGTGACCATCTTTTCGAGCAATGCTCTGGAAAACATTCGCTATGGACGCCCGGATGCGGATCTGGAGACTGTTCGAAAGGCCGCAGTGGCCGCTCACGCCGATGAGTTCATCGAGAAACTGCCGGACGGCTACGAGACCTTCCTTGGTGAACGCGGCGTGCGTTTGTCTGGCGGACAGGCGCAGCGACTGTCCATCGCGCGCGCCATCCTCACCGATGCGCCGATTCTGCTGCTGGACGAAGCGACGTCGGCACTGGATGCGCGCAGCGAAACCCTGGTTCAGCAAGCACTTGATCTGTTGATGTCCGGCCGGACCACGCTGGTCATCGCGCATCGTCTGGCCACGGTTCGGCGGGCGGATCGCATCGTGGTCCTCAATGATGGCCAGATCGTGGCCTCTGGAACCCACGAGTCCCTGCTGGAGGCCAATGAGTTGTATCGCTCATTGGCCGAGCTTCAGTTTCTGGTCTGATCCTAGGGAGCCTCTGACACAACGAAGGCCAGCAATTGCTGGCCTTCGGAGGTCGATCCCGGGACCGGCTGACGCCGATCGAGCTATTGTCTATTGATCGTTGTCTTCAGATTCATGCTTCACATGAATTTTCTTGCGGATCACTTGAATATCCCTGTATTGACCATTCATATGGACAGCAGTATCAATGTCGTCGAGCGCGATATCCAATGATTCGAGCAGTTCATACAACTCTACTTCGCTGATCTGGTGATTGCCGCTTGAGGTAATAATGACTTCATGACCATCCAGATTGCGCACGTCCACTGTACCGTCCTGCTGGTCAATCATGATGATCTTGTGCGGCTGTTCGCACTCATCCATGCCTTCGCACTCAAGATCCACGGTCATATTCATATCCAGGCCCCTGAGGATGCGTATGCGTTTCTGACCATCGTCATTAATCCACTGATTGACGTCCACGTCGCCTACATGCAGGCCATGGCCAAGCTCGGCCAGGCCCAGCAGTTCCAGGCTGACGGTTTCGCTGCCCAATTCAATATCCAGACCGGTATCGTGCCGAGTAATAAAGGCTTCGCGGCCTGATTCGGTCACGACCACCTCAGAGTCTCCTATGGCCATGTTTATGACGGTCACGGTTTCATTGCTGCCGTCTTCGGTGTCGAATGAAACGGTGATGACCTCTTTATGGTGGGTGTTAGATGCTGAATCAGCAGTGGCCAATCCGGCACTGAGAGCCAGAGCCAGCAAACCGGCCAGGCCGATGCCCTGATTCAGAAATCGGGTGATTGATGATTGAAACATGATGTTCTCCTTGGGCGTTATTCGTATGAGTTTGACTGCGCTCCAATCAAACAGAGCAAGTTGCGTGCCAACTTCACCACTTCCTGCATCCACAGACCTTATCCAGGAGCCTGTAGTGTCAAACCGGCAGAAGTGGCCTGCGATCAGTCCCCATATCGGGAGCAGAACACCGCTATTCTCCCCATATCAGGAGAGTGGTCCGACAATCAGTCTTCTTTCACCAGCCGATGCTTTTGAAGACGATAGAGAAAGGCCTTGTAGCCCAATCCCAGCAGGCGAGCGGCCTGAGTCCGATTGCCATCGGCATGTTTCAGCGCCTGAGTCAGGACGTCGCGTTCCAGCTCATTCCACTGTATGCCTGTCGCAGGCAACTCAAAATTGCTATCAGACAGCGTCTGCTTCTTTGAAAACCCGGCCGGCAAATCATCCACTGAGACACGGCCGTTGTCGGCCAGCAGATACAAGCGCTCCACCACGTTGCCCAATTCTCGAACATTGCCTGGCCAGTCATGATCGACCAACCTGCGCAACAGGTCGGCGGGCAACGGTTCGGTGGCAATACGATGCTGTCGCTGGGTCCGCAACCTGAAGTGCTCGATCAGCCTGGGAATGTCCGAGCGACGCTCCCCAAGTGCTGGCAACTCAATGGGGATGACGCTCAGGCGATAGAACAGATCCTCTCGAAATCGACCTGCCGCCACTTCCTCGGGCAAGTCTCGATTGGTGGCAGCGATAATGCGACAAGCCACATTGATTTCGGCATGGCCACCAATCCGACTGAGCTTGCGCTCCTGCAGGACACGCAGCAGTTTGGGTTGGATCGACAACGGCAATTCGCCAATTTCATCCAGAAACAGCGTGCCCTGACTAGCGGCTTCAAATTTGCCCAGTCGCCGCTGTGATGCCCCGGTATAGGCGCCCTTCTCGGCGCCCATGAACTCCGATTCCATCAGGCCTTCGGGGATCGCTGCACAGTTCACTGCCACAAACGGCTGTTCCTTGCGATCCGACAATCGATGGATGGCACGTGCCACCAGCTCCTTGCCGGTGCCGCTCTGGCCGCTGAGCAGGATGGTGGCCTCGGTAGCGGCGATCTTTTCGATCTGCCGATACAAGGTCTGCATGCTCGGCGCCATGCCCACCAGATCGACCAGCCGATCACGCTCTTCCAACGCTTCATTGAGTCGCCGATTCTCTTCGTGGATCAGTCTGGATTTCAGCGTCCTGGTGACACTCAGCAACAGCGTCTGACGTTCAAAAGGCTTGGTGAGGTAATCATCCGCGCCTGCCTGAAGGGCTTCGACCGCACCGGACACGCTGCCGTAAGCGGTGACCATGATGAAGCTGATCCACGGCCAGTCCCGCCGAACACGGCTCAGCAGTGCGCTACCATCGCCTTGTTCGAGCTTCCAGTCCGAGAGAATCAACTGAGGGTCATGATCCTCCAGCCATGCTTCGGCCGCCTGCTGCGAGGCCAGCGCGTGGGTCTGATAGCCTTCGCGCGCGAGCAAGCTCAGCAATAATTCGCGTTGATTGGGCTCGTCCTCGACGATCAGGATGGTGATGTCCTTCGGCTCGATCATGGTCATGCGGGATCCTTGCTCTGAAGCTGTACGCGATCGCGCAGAGTCAAGCGGACCGTGGTGCCAGGCCCCGTACTGGCGGGTTCAACAGACAACTGACCCTGATATCTGGACTGAACGATTCGTCGACTCAGATACAAGCCCATGCCGATGCCATCAGGCTTGCTGGTCACATGAGGCTCGAACAATCGCTTCAACACCGACTCGGGAAACCCTTGGCCCTGATCCCGGATTTCCATCTCCAGCTGATCCCCGTCTCGTTTCAGGATGATGTCCACGGTGGTAGGCGCGGGCAGCTCTTCAGAGGCCTCGACTGCATTGATGATCAGCGCATGCAGCACGGCACGCAATTCGGCCTGAACGCCCATGATGATGGGTTTGTCCGGTAGCTCAGGTCCAATGCGAATGGCAGTAGAGTCAGCGGACCTCATCTCTGTCTGGCTTTGGCGCTGCAGGATTTCCAGCGAAATATCCTCGATCACAGTCACCAGGTCAACCGGCTCACTGGATAACTCGCCCTGCGTGGCCAGCGATAGAAATGACTGAATGGATCGATTGATCTGCTGGATCTGCGCCTTGGCCTGCTGGGCAATCTGTGCTGGCGTCTGATCCGCGTCGTTGACCGATGACCCGCCGTGACTCTCGGACTGGGCGTACTCGTTGAGTCGATCAATGGACAAGTTGATGGCGTTGAGTGGATTACGCAGCGAATGAGCCAGACCCTGACCAATGTCGGACACGTCCTGCATGTGCTGGCGTTCACGCGCCTGAAGCAACGCAGCCTCGAAAGTCTCCAGTTGTGCCGACATGCGATTGAACGCCTGAATGGTGGTGCGAACTTCCACCACGCCTTCATCATCCAGTCGCACGCCGCGTTCGCCCGTTCCCAGCCGCGCTGCCGCGCGAGTCAAGGCAGACAGTGGTCGGGTGATCCGATAGGCCATCAGCCCGGACAGCAACACGCCGCTGGCAAACAGCATGGCCAGTCCGATCATCATGCGTTGATTGAATCGATCGACGATCTCTCGCACCCCTTGATCGGGAATGGTAATGGCATGGCGAGCCTCATTACCCAACAAGACCAGCTGAGAGCGCTGCGCACTGCGGATCGCGGCAATAGCCAGGTCCTGCAAGACCTCGCCGCTGGCCACCCCAGCCATCAGCTCGCTCTGATCCAGCAACACTTCTTCGGTGGCTGCATCGGAGCGGGCCAGGCGAATGCTGCGGATCAAGCCGCCTTGCAATTCATAATTGGCGATGAGCTCACCGGTATCAGTCAACAGACGATGCTCAACCTGAACTCGACGCTGATCGGAACCACTGCGATCCACGCCGGGACGGACCTGGGTCAGGACCTCACTGACCGATTCGCCAATCCGCACAGCAACCTTGTCGAGTTCCTCCTCCAGAGAATCGGTCAAGCGTGCCATACCCCACCAGGCCACCAGAAGCATGGCGCTGAGCAGACAGGCGGTAAACAACAGAAATCGGGTTCCAAGCGTCATGGTGACATCATCCTCAAAGCAGTGATTCACACATGCAACAAACATACCAGAATGTACAGACCCTGACATGCAGGGCAGAAGTTCAACTGACTGGCAGCCTGTCGGACTTGAGGTGATCGACTGCACAAAACCCGAGTTTGGCCAGATGTCCCGACCTTGTTCGTTACATAGCGGTGCTATTCGCCTCAAAAGATCGAAAAACCTGACTCAAATCGACTGCTCCTCGTGGCGACCCGTTAAGTCCGACAGGCTGCTAGGGTCTGTCCTGTGCTTTGTGTACCATGCGCTATGTCTGTTCAATCAGTGATCTGTCGCATGATCCAATCCAACCGCTGGGGAGCCCACTGATGGCGATTGCCATTCTCATGCCCGGTCGTTCATGCTCAGAACTGCTGGACGCTTTGAGAGTTCACTCGGCGGTGCCTGTGCTGGATGCCAGCCAACCCTTGACTGAGTCAGAGCGAGCCGCAGTGCGCCTGGCCGTGGTCTGGTACCCGCCGACTGGCTTCGAAGCCGACTTTCCCAACCTGCAGGCGGTGATGTCGTATGGTGCCGGTGCCGAATTTCTGACCCAGGGACAGCCGCTGCCTTCAGATCTGATTCTGGGTCGTCTGGTCGACCCACATCTGCGTCAGCAAATGGCCCGCTATCTGTTGTCGATCGTGTTGAGTGAACAGGGCCGATTGACTCAATACAGGCAGCTGCAGAGTCAATCGACATGGCAGCCGCTTGAACCACTCATCGGGCAGCAGATCGGTTTTCTCGGTCGGGGGGTGCTGGCGCACTACGCCGGTGAGCAATGTGCCGCACTCGGTTATTCGGTGGCCTACTGGCAGCGACAAGCAAACCCTGACCATTCTGACAGCTGTGATGGTGAAAAGGGCCTTCAGACCCTGCTTTCCCAGTCCGATGTCATCATCTGCCTGCTGCCTTTGACTGACAGCACCCGCGGCCTGATCAACGCAGCGCGTCTGTCCCATTGCAAATCGACTGCCATGCTGATCAATGTGGGCCGCGGCGGGCTGGTCAATTATTCGGATCTGATCCGGGCGCTGGATCAAGGCCAGATTGGCCAGGTCTGGCTGGACGTCACCGATCCCGAACCATTGCCCTCAGACAGCCCACTGTGGCAGCATGAGCAGCTGCGAATCACACCGCATATCGCCAGCAAGACCGACCCGGTTTCAGCAGCCACAACCATTGTTGAGAATTATCGCAGCCTGCAAACAGGTTCCGGTCTGCTCAACCCGGTCAATCGACTGACAGGATATTGACGTCATGCCCGCACTGTCTAAACACATCAAGAAGCAACTGATGACTCTGTTCGGCGAACAGATTCCTCTGAGCAAGGCCATGCAGCTGAGCATTGCGTCGCTGGAGTGGGAGCGCATTCATTTAAAGGCACCGTTGGCACCGAACGTCAATGACAAGGGCACGGCCTTTGGTGGAAGTTTGTCTGCGGCGCTGACACTGGCTGGCTGGGGCTTGCTGTATGGCCGTCTGGCCCATGAGGACATCGACGCCAATCTGGTCATACATCGATCCGAGATCATCTATGAACGTCCAGTGTGCGACGATTTCAATATCTACTGTGATGGTCTGGCCAACGACGACTGGGCCCAGTTTACCCGACAGCTAGACCGTCGGGGACGTGCGCGAGTGGTCCTGAAAAGCTGGGTCTCCGGGACAGCTCACGCTGCTGCGGTGATGACCGGAACATTTGTCGCACTGAGGAAATAGTGCCATCATCATGCCAACTAACGTCTGGAGAGACACGCATGCCGACTCATCGAACGTCTTCTCGTCTGTCTGCTATGCAGCTTGTCTGTCGCAGCCTGATACTGATCGCAGTTCTGCTGCTGACCGCCTGCGCAAGCAAGTCTCATATCCGCGACCTGACCCCAACCCTCGAACAATATGAGGCGGCGCTGCGCTGGAGTGGTATTCGATCCGCTGTGTCATTCATCGAGCCTGACAAACTGCCGGATGACCGAGAGCTGGTGTTTGCGCTCAAGCGCTTCGATCAGGTGGATATCAAGGGCTATGAGATCGTTAACCAGGAGCCTGGTACCAGCGAGTTCGAGTACATTCAGATGGTCGAACTGACGATCGAGAATCGTCATACCCGGCAGGTACGAAGTGTGCGCGACCGGCAAACCTGGGCCTGGGATCCAGACTCCAATCGATGGTGGTTGGTGAGCGGCCTTCCCGATCTGAGTCGGTTCTAAGGAGTCTCTGAACAAGTCGTGACCCACTGTCTTGAGCGTCAAATCTGCCCAGACTTGTTCAGAGGCTCCCTAGGAACCTGTCGGACTTATCATGATCTACTGCGGACAATCCGTTGTCGCCAGATCAGGCTGATTGTGAGTATTTAAAAGCTAGCCGCCGTGGATCGGGGGTAATAAGCAGGGGGAAGCAGTGATCCAGCAGCGGCTATACTCAGTAGACCGGCAACTCGCCGTTTTCTTACATGACCGCGGACATTGCTGTTTCTCCCCAGCCAGTCAACACCCCATTTCTGAACACCAGAGGCGTGGTTTCATCCAAACTGGTATTACCATCGGAATGACGATGCTGGGTCCGGTAACGCAGAATGACAATCTGACCATCGCTGTGCTGGAATGATTCGGAGTACTGGGGATCACCCAGCACAGTGCGCACTTCGGCAAGACTCAAACCGGGCTGCAGATCGGCAATCAGAACACGGTTTTCCGCTTCTATCTGACGCCAATCGACATTGCCGGAACCGTCTTCGTCCCGATCGGTGACGATGATACAGCTGGCCAGAAACAGGCAGGAAAACAGGGCGACGAATAGTTTCATGAGCAAATCCTCGAGTGTGGGTGATTCAGAATAATCACCGGTAACTTAACCACGCATGAACCGGAGATAAGACACAAAAAAAATCAGCACCGAAGTGCTGATTTCCATCTCGCGTCGACATTCGAGAGATAAAAGGCTTTATTCGCGGTAATCGCCAAGACTGGCCACCAGATCAGACAGCATCGGATCGACTGCTTCGCGTGCCTTCTCGTTGGCATTCAGGGAGGTAAAGTCCACTTTCTGTGACCAGCCACGACCCATGGGCCGCCGCTCAATCAGCGACACGTTGCTAACCTTGACGTTGACCGAGTACAGGGTACTGGTCTGTCCATAGTACTGAAGCGGTGTTTCTCCCAGGAAATCTACTTCAACCAGAACCAGAACATCCCCTTCCTCAGCCGTCAACAGATCGGCCAGACCGCCCATGTCGACTCCGGACTCGCTGGCAAACCGACCAATGCCCGAAACAAATGACTCGTCCAGCATGCGGATGCCTGCCGCGCTCAATTCATCTTCGATCAACTGTTCGATAGGCGAGGCGATTGCACGATCTCCGATCGCCATGACCACCACCTTGGGTACACGCGGACGCGTTGCTGGTGGATCATTGCGAACGGGTTCCGGGTCGACCTTGGCCATCTGCACAGGCTCGGAGCCCGTTGAATTGTTGGCCGGGGTGGTTGTGATCGAATTCGGGCTGACGGTGTCCACCTGACTTGCCGGGACTTTTGTACCGGTTCGAACCAGGTCGTCCATGCTATTGCTGACCGGATCGTTCATGGCCAGTGCTCTGCTCGAGTCATCCTGGCTTGTGGACTGCTGAGCCAACTCTTGGTTATCGGCCTGCCACAGGCGCAGCTGGGCATCGAGTTCCGCATCGCTAATATCACCCTGATCCTGGTCCACGTCCTGCGTTTGAGTGCCGCCATACTGGCTGTCGCCTGCGCTGGCCACTGTCGCCTGCCCGGAGCTTGATGCCGTGTTACCCGGATCAGCCGAGATGCTGTCAAACAGTGAGCTGGATTGTGAGCTGATGTCTGCCACTGTCGCTTCGGAACCAGAGCTCACCGTCGTGCTCGCCGTGGCCTGCCCATCATTGAACAACTTGTCTCTGAACAGAAAGGTGGTGGCACCACCGGCACTGAGGATCAGGATTGCAGCAACAGCCCAAGGCAGAACCTTGCTGCCACCCTGAGGTTTGCTGGCGATCATGTCACTGGCTCGATCAGGCCCATGATTGTTTGATGAAGACAATGCCAGATCAGGCATGGCTTCCAGTTGAGACAACGCCGTGGTGGCGGCCGAAGCAAACGCACTGGAGTTCTGTTGTTGATCAGGAGAGACCACTGCCGAGGTGCCTTGCAAATCCTTGATCAGTTCGGCACAGCTCTGATAGCGATTGTTGGGGTCCTTGGCAATCATCCGCTTGAGAATGGTGGAGGTCTGTTCGTCAATATCGGCGTTATTTGTCCGGATATCGGGAATTTCGGCCTTGACCACCTCGAGCATCATCCCCAGCGGACTGGCTTCGGTGAATGGGATATCACCGGTCAGCATTTCATAGAACACGATGCCAAGAGCGAAGATGTCAGAGCGATGATCAACCGGCTGACCGATACATACTTCGGGTGATAGATAGCCTGGTGTGCCAACGAATTCACCGGTATTGGTCAGGCGCTTGGAAAAATCCTGCACCATCGCGATTCCGAAATCGGCCAGCTTCACCCGCCCGGTCGTACCAATCATGATATTGCCCGGTTTGATATCTCGGTGAATCACACCCCGTTCATGAGCCACATCAAGCCCTTCAGCAGCTTGCAACAGAATTTGACGGGCATCACTGACCGACAGCTTGCCGCTGCGCTTGAGCCGCTCGCTGAGTGACTCGCCTTCGACATATTCCATGCAGAAAAATGGCGCACTCTGATGCTCGCCTATCAGATACACCTGAATGATGTGCGGAGAGTTCAACGCCGCCATGGATTTGGCTTCACGGTTGAACCGTTCGACCACACTGTCGTCGTTGGCCAACGCGTCTGATAACACCTTGATCGCAACATCCCGATCCAGTGCCTCGTCACGTGCCTTGTAGACCACGCCCATGCCGCCACGGCCAAGTTCGCCAGTAATTTTGTACTGTCCGATGAATTGATTACTCATATATTGGTCTCCACGCAGCCAGCAATTCCACCTTCAGTGGTGCGAAGCTGGCCAGTTTTCATACCTTCATTCTATCAGATCCTATCAATAATGCGTCGGCCAGCGCCACGCCATGCTGTAGGAAAGCACGGACAGTTGCTTGGTCAATGCTGAAACGCTGGGTATGATCACGATCAACCAAGTAACCTCTGAACCGGATGACACTCAGATGAAGCGACGAGACTTTCTCACCAAAGGTGCCCTGGGCATCACCGCAGCGGGCCTCGCAGGTTGCGCCGCCAGTGACAGTGGTCCGAACGACAGCAGTGTCGTTACCAGCGACCCCATCCGCTGGAAAATGGTCACCTCGTGGCCCAGCAATTTTCCAGCACTGGGAACCGGTGCCGTCCATGTCGCCGAGTTGATTACGCGCATGTCTGGCGGTCGACTGAGCGTGGAAGTCTACGCGGGAGGTGAACTGGTTCCCCCGTTCGAGGTGTTTGACGCGGTCTCGCGGGGTACCGCACAAATGGGACACAGCGCTTCCTATTACTGGAAAGGTCGGCATGAGGCCGTGCAGTTTTTCGCGGCCATTCCATTCGGGCTCAATGCCCAGCAGATGAACAGCTGGCTGTATCACGGCGGAGGTCTGGAATTGTGGACCGAGTTGTATGCCGACTTCGATCTCATTCCTTTCCCGGTGGGCAACAGTGGCGTGCAGATGGGCGGCTGGTTCAATCGGGAGATCAACTCGATCACTGATCTTGCAGGCCTGAAAATGCGTATTCCGGGCCTCGGTGGTGAAGTGCTCAAGCGTGCCGGAGGCATACCGGTGAATTTGCCCGGTGCGGAAATTTTCACCTCATTGAAAACCGGAGTCATCGATGCCACCGAATGGATTGGGCCCTATAACGACCTGGCATTCGGCCTCTATCAGGCGGCGCGATACTATTATTATCCTGGATGGCATGAGCCGGGCACCACGCTGGAGTGCCTGATCCATCGACCTGCATTTGAGGCATTACCCGACGATCTGCAGACCATCGTGCAGACTGCTTGTCAGGCTGCAAATCTGGACATGCTATCCGAATTTGGCGCTCGAAATGCTCGTGCCCTGCAACAGCTGGTTGATGAGCATGGTGTGGAACTCAGGCCCTTTCCTGACGATGTGCTGCGTCGACTCAGGGACCTATCTGATGAGGTGGTGACCGAGATTGCTGCAGGCAGTGGACCGCTTGGCCAGCGAGTATTCGATTCCTATCGACAGTTCAGAGATGAATCCAGCGCCTGGCAACAGATTTCCGAAGTGGCTTATTCTCAGGCCATTCGCTGAGCCTGATCGCTATGGACTGGCAGCCAGGTGATCGGGCAGCCAGGTCGCAAGTTCAGGCCACAGGGCGATCAAGGCCAAGACAGCCAGCTGAATGGCAATGAATGGAATGACACCTCGATAGATGTCGGTGGTGCGAACTGAATTGGGTGCAACACCCCGCAGGTAGAACAGCGCAAACCCGAATGGGGGCGTCAGAAACGACGTTTGCAGGTTCATCGCGATCAGGATCGCCAGCCAGACTGGATCAAACCCCATCCCCAGCAGCACCGGTCCCACAATCGGCACCACGATGAAAGTGATCTCGATAAAATCGAGAATGAAACCCAGCAGGAAAATCAGCAACATCACCAGCAACAGCGCCGTCCACGCTCCACCCGGAAGGGCATTCAGTGCATCATGCACCAGGTGATGGCCGCCAAAGCCCTTGAAAGTCAGCGAAAAAATGGCCGCGCCGATCAGAATCATGAACACCATTCCGGTCACCCGCAACGTACTGCGCATAATGTCCCTGAGATGATCAAGCGAGAGCCTGCCGCGCAGCAACGCCAGTAGCAACGCACCTGAAGCCCCAACGCCTGCCGCTTCGGTAGGCGTTGCCAGCCCGCTGATGATTGAGCCTAGCACCATCCCCATCAGCAGCAACGGCGCCAACAGCGCTTCCAGCAACTCGCGAACATCCACGCTTGATGCCGTCTCGCTGGACTGAACCCTTGGCAGCTGTTTGCGATGCGCCCAGATCAGGTAGAGCAGATATCCTGCGACCAGGATCAGTCCTGGTATGACTGCACCAACAAACAGATCGCCGACCGAGACTGTTTCTGGTGCGAACAGCCCCTGATCACGCTGCGCCTGTTGATAGGCATTGGAAATGACGTCGCCAAGCAACACCAGGACAATGGACGGCGGAATGATCTGGCCAAGTGTCCCGGCAGCGCAGATCGTTCCGGCTGCCAAACCAGGCCGACATCCATCTGCCAGCAGACTGGGCATTGCCAGCAAACCCATGGTGACCACGGTGGCACCGACAATGCCGGTGCTGGCAGCCATCAACACACCCACCAGCATCACCGCGATCGGCAGACCACCACGGACGCCTCGCATCAGACCGGACAATTGGGTCAGCAGATCCTCAGCCAGACGCGTGCGTTCCAAAGTCAGCCCCATGAAGACAAACAAAGGCACGGCCAACAAGGTTTGATTGGTCAGAATGTCGTAAATGCGATTGGGCGTCGCCTGCAGAAAATCCGGATCGAACACATCCAGCATCAGACCCAATCCGGCCACCAGCAGCGAGACCCCAGCCAGAGTAAAAGCAACCGGGAAGCCGGTCAGCAATACCAGACAGATCAGAACAAACAGTCCGATGGCAAACACACCGGCCATCAGTCGGAGGGCTCAACCGATCGAAGAACCTTCCACTTGATTCGCAGGTTGACCAGTGTCTGCAAAAGCAGCAGCAACGCCATGACAGGCAACAGGGTCTTGAGCGCGAAGACCAGAGGCAAACCACCTGCTTCCGGTGACCCCTCCAGCTGACCTGTCCAGCCACGCGAGGTCCAGCCCCAGCTTGAGAGCACGTAATCGATACTGACCAGAAACAGAAAGACGCACAGGGGCAACAACAGCAACAACATGCCAATGAGGTCAATTCGGGCACGTGCCCTGATTGATGCTCGTCGGTAAAACACATCGACGCGCACATGTTCATCGACGCGCCAGGTGATGGCGATGCCAATCATGATGACTGTGGCATGAGCGTAGAGCACTGACTCCTGTAATGCGATCGAACCGATCCCGAACCATTTTCGCAATACCACGATCAGCAGGGTCAGGACGACCATGAGGAGTGTCAGCCAACTGACGCTGAGACCAAGAACACGAATCAGT
Organism: Oceanospirillales bacterium; assembly: GCA_003233095.1. Lineage (GTDB taxonomy): Bacteria > Pseudomonadota > Gammaproteobacteria > Xanthomonadales > SZUA-38 > SZUA-38. The sequence continues at coordinate 18,384 of QIKT01000130.1, forward strand.
CGGTCAAGACGACCGAAGGCTACTTCCATTCAAACAGTTTGTAATACACCGGGCGGATGCCGTTGTTGTCATCGAAGTCTTTGGTGTCGAATTCACCGTCGCCATCGGTGTCGATCAGATAGTAGGTGATGCCATTTTCCGGAGTGATCTTCATCATGTAGACGCGGCCACTCATCGAGTACTCTTCGATGGTCTGATTACCTTCCTTGCGAATGTTGATGGTCGGCGCAGGCTGATCACGACCGACTTTCTTTGGCGGCAGTTCACCCTCTTCCTGTGGCTCGACCAGCGGAGGCGGTGAACCCGGCAACTCGGGGCGCTCGTCATCGGCAGATGAACGTGCGGTTGAAGTCGTCTGTGCCCAGGCAGTCATACTCAAGGCCAGACAGGATGCGGCAATCAGCAGTTGTGTGTTCATCATCGAAATATAGCACAGCATGACAACCGTTGGCGTCAATCCGATCACGGTCGGTCCGTTGGCAATTGTATTTGTTCAGGGACATCCCCTATCATGCCGAACCACGCCTGCGGAGATCGCCCATGTCCAAGACGCCTGAGACGCTCTACCTGATTGATGGTTCGTCCTATCTGTACCGTGCTTATATGGTCATGCAGGACTTCGCGACCTCTGATGGCAAGTACACCGGCGCGATTTTCGGTGTCCTGAACATGATCCGGCGCCTGCTGGACGAGACCGATCCGGATCACCTGGTGATGGTCTTTGATGCTCCGGGCAAGACCTTTCGTCACGACATCTACCCTGAGTACAAAGCCAATCGTCCACCGATGCCGACTGAACTGCGTGAGCAGATCGAACCGCTGCATCAGATCATCCTGGCGATGGGGATTCCACTGATCAAGATTCCTGACGTCGAAGCCGACGATGTGATAGGAACACTGGCGGTCCGAGCCGCAGCTCAGGGACAGCCGGTGCTGATTTCCACCGGCGACAAGGATATGGCTCAGCTGGTCAATGATCACGTTGAACTGATCAACACCATGACCGATACCAGATTGGATCATCAAGGCGTGGTTGACAAATTCGGGGTTCGGCCCGATCAGATCATCGATTTTCTGGCCCTGACCGGCGACAAGTCAGACAACGTTCCCGGCGTCCACAAGTGCGGCCCGAAGACCGCGGCCAAGTGGCTGGCACAATACGACACGCTGGAATCGGTACTCGAGCATCAGCACGACTTCGGCGGCAAGATTGGTGAATACCTTCGCGAAGCAGCCGATCAACTGCCGATCTCAAAGGACCTGGTCACCATTCGCTGCAACCTTGATCTGAACCTGGAAGAGAACGACCTGATTCGGACCGAAGCGGACACCGATCGCTTGCGCGATCTGTTCGAAACTTACGAGCTGAACAGTTGGCTGAAGCGGCTTGATAACGACTCCGAACAGCCACAGATCGAGACACCACCCGAACCACCTCGAGACTATGACATCATCCTGGATGAATTGGCGCTGTTGGACTGGATTAGTCGACTGGGCAAGGCGGGCCTGTTCGCGCTCGACTGTGAAACCACTTCCGTGGACTCACTTCGTGCCGATCTGGTCGGCATTTCTATCGCCTGCGAGGCCGGACAAGCGGCCTACATTCCTCTGGCCCACCTTAACCAGGACACTCAATTGCCCATTGAGATGGTCATTGAGGCGCTCAATTCGCTGACGCAATGTCCGGACATTCAGGTCATTGTACAAAATGCCCAGTTCGACATGCAGGTGCTGCAGCGCTATGGCCTGAACTTCGAATGTCAGTTGCACGACACCATGCTGGCCTCCTACGTGGTCAACAGCACCGCCACCCGGCATGACATGAGTTCACTGGCGCAACACTACCTGGGGCAATCGACCATTGCCTATGAGCAGGTCGCCGGCAAGGGTGCCAAACAGGTCACCTTTGACCACGTGCCACTTGATCAGGCCGCCGAGTACGCGGCCGAGGATGCTGACATCACCCTGCAGCTGTATCAGACCCTGAAGCCTAAACTTCACAGCGAGCCTGCCTTGCAACGGGTCTATCAGGACATTGAAATGCCGCTGGTTCCGGTGCTCAACCGAATGCGAGTTGCTGGCATCAAGGTGGATGCCAGCTTGCTAGACGCAATGAGTCTGGAGCTGCAGCAGCGTGCTGCCGAACTGGAGATCAAGGCGCACGATCTTGCCGGAAAGACCTTCAACCTGGGCTCTCCGAAGCAGTTGCAGGAAATCCTGTTTCAAGAACAGGGCCTTCCGGTGTTGCGAAAAACCCCCAAAGGTCAACCGTCCACGGCCGAAGACGTGCTGGAGCAACTGGCCCACGATTACCCACTGCCTGAGGTCATCATGGCCTATCGGACCGTGACCAAGCTCAAGTCCACCTACACCGACAAACTGCCGCTGCGCATTCACAAGGACACCGGTCGCATCCACACCTCGTATCATCAGGCGGTTGCGGCCACCGGACGGCTGTCATCCAATGATCCGAATCTGCAGAACATTCCGATCCGTCGCCCGGAAGGCCGTCGGATTCGCGAAGCCTTCATTGCCGAGCCTGGGTACCGCCTGGTCGCTGCTGACTACTCTCAGATCGAATTGCGCATCATGGCCCATCTGTCGCAGGATACAGGCTTGCTCAAGGCCTTCGAGCAGGGCCTGGACATCCACGCCAGTACCGCAGCGGAAGTCTTTGGAGGATCCCCCGATTCAGTCACGCCTGATGACCGACGGGCAGCCAAGGCGATCAATTTCGGCTTGATTTATGGCATGTCAGCCTTTGGTCTGGCCAAGCAACTGGGCATTGATCGCGGCGAGGCACAGGCCTATATCGATACCTACTTCGAGCGCTACCCGGGCGTCAGGAAATACATGGACCAAACGCGCGAGCAAGCCCACAAACAGGGTCACGTGGAAACACTGTTTGGCCGTCGCCTGCATCTGAACGAGATCCGCAGCAAGAACTTTCAGCGCCGTCAGGGGGCGGAACGAGCCGCTATCAACGCACCCATGCAGGGCAGCGCCGCTGACATCATCAAGATTGCAATGATTCAGGTCGATCGCTGGCTGCTGGAATCTCACCCCGATGAGGCACGGATCCTGCTGCAGGTCCACGATGAGCTGGTGCTGGAAGTCCGTGAGGACAGACTTGAAACAATCAGCGAAGGCCTTCGCAAATGCATGTCAGAGGCCGCTGATCTGGATGTAGAGCTGGTGGTTGATGTTGGAACCGGGCTCAACTGGAACGAAGCCCACTGACCTGTTTCGGTCAGTCAGGCAAGTCAGACAGAATCAAGTCGGCAACGATCTCCGGCTTTTCCAGCTGTAGATAATGGCCACAGTCTTCCAGCCAGTCAAAGGTGGCGTCAGGCCGATGAGACTTGAGCCGCCGGGCAATCTCGGTGACAGCGATGGGATCGGCTATGCTCCAGATCACCCGCAGTGGAATTGAACTCTCATGCAGTGCCCCGAGCCAGCGGTCGGTGTAGTGACATGTACAGCCCCCCGTTGAGCAGACCAATGCGCGTGATCCGGGGGACATCAGCACCCAGGCGTTTCTGATGCAGCCATTCACACAAAACGCTGTTGCCCACGTCGTGACACACCACCTGACAGCT
>QIKT01000057.1 GCA_003233095.1 Oceanospirillales bacterium
TTTCGACTCAGGGCTAGGCGACAGCACTAAGGCCTGGGGTCTGGTTCAGCCTGAAATATCCAAAGTCACCACGACCTGTTCGTATGATCGGGCGGGCCTTGGATTCAGCGACAAGGCTCAGCAGGCGGGGACGAGCGAGAATGCAGTCAGTGATCTCCACGCTCTGCTTCACGCAGCTGAACTACCGCCACCCTATGTGCTTGTGGGCCATTCGTATGGGGGAATGAACGTCAAGCTGTTCGCAGAGCAACACCCTTTGGAGGTCGCTGGATTGGTGTTCGTGGATGCTTCTCATGAAAACCTTGGACGTGATATTTCGGCGCTTGACCCCGAAAGCAAACGAAAAAATCTCGAGTACCTGGAAGAGCTGAAAAGCTGCCTCTCTGCTGAGCCGAGCAGCTTTGTCGAAGGCTCAGATCTGTTCAAGCTGTGCGTTGGCTTGTCTGGGGCGAGATACAGCGATGCCATTAGCGCCGTGGAGTTCGACCGGGCGAGAAGCCCTGAACGAACCAGCGCGTGGATCTCGGAAATGACCCACATCTGGACAACAAGCGCTGATCAGGTTCGCAAGTCATATCGACGCCTTGGGGCTATTCCTATTATCGTTCTCACCAAGGAGCCCGCTCAACCCGCGGAAAATGAAACGGTTGAACTACGTCAGGAAAAGAACGCACTCTGGCTACGCCTTCACAACGAGATGGCTTCGATGTCCAGCAGGGGCGAAAGACAGACGGTGATGGATACGGGGCATTATATTCAGCATGATCAGCCCGGTTCTATTGTTGACGCGATCATGAAGGTGTTGAGAATGGTGAATGCGGATAGTGCTGATACACCATAGGGAACTGTTCAAGCAGAAGGTGTTCTCTTCAGGGCTCCCCAACACATCAACCATAAAAAAAGCCCGCTTGAGGCGGGCATTTTTTATGGTTGGCGCGCTGGGGAGGATTCGAACCCCCGACCCTCTGGTTCGTAGCCAGATACTCTATCCAACTGAGCTACCAGCGCATATTCTGGTAATGGGTCTTGAAGCAATTCGATACCGAATCAGCTCAAGGGCGCGCATTATCCCAAGCGTTTTCGATGCCGTCAACCGTTGATTGATCGCAGATCGAAAATTGTGGGAATTCAGGCGACTTGTTCACTCACCCACGCGGCCACCGAGTCGATGGCGGCGGTCAGATTGGCAGGCTCGGAGCCACCGGCCTGAGCCAGGTCTGGGCGGCCACCGCCGCGTCCACCGACCTGCTGAGCAACGTGGTTGACCAGGTCGCCTGCCTTGATCTGGTTGGTGGCATCCTTGGTCACCCCGGCGATCAGGCTGATTTTCTCGCCCTGCACGGTAGCCAGCAGGATCACGCCTCGTTCCAACTTGTCCTTGAGACGATCAACGGTCTCGCGAAGCTGTTTGACGTCCAGATCGTCCAGTCTGACAGCGATCAATGTCAGGTTGCCGATTGATTGTCCCTGTTCGAGCAGATCCGTCCCGGATTGTCCGGCCAATTTGGACTGCAGGCTCTGCAGCTGCTTTTCAAGTTCGCGATTGCGGTCGAACAGCCGGGTCAAGCGATCGGTGAGCTGTTCAGGTGCCGCCTTGATCAACGCGGCACTGTCGCTGAGCAATTGCTGACGCTGGTTCACCCACTGGAGGGCATTGTCTCCGGTCACCGCCTCGATACGTCGAATGCCCGAGGCAATCCCGGATTCCGAAGTGATCTTGAACAGGCCGATGTCGCCGGCCCGTTCAACGTGTGTGCCGCCACACAGTTCAGTCGACTGATCACCGATGGACAGGACTCGAACCTCATTGCCATACTTTTCACCGAACAGCGCCATCGCGCCTTGATCTATCGCGTCATCATAGGCCATGACATCCGCCAGGGCGGGCCGGTTCTGTCGAACTTGCTGATTGACCCAGTGTTCGATCTGGACAATTTCATCAGCGGTGACTGGTTCAGGGTGCGAGAAGTCAAATCGCAAGCGATCCGCATCGACCAGCGAGCCTTTCTGCCGGACGTGCTCGCCGAGAATTTTGTGCATGGCGGCATGCAGCAGATGAGTCGCCGAATGGTTGAGCACGATAGCCTGTCTGCGCTCACCGTTGATCCGTGCATCCAGACGATCACCCTTGCTGACAGAGCCTGATTCGACGGTGATCAGATGAGCATGATACTGATTGGCCACTTTTTGCGTATCGGTGACTTGTAGCACGAGACCCTCGCCCAACAGTTGACCCTGATCGCCCACCTGGCCGCCCGATTCGGCATAAAACGGGGTCCGATCAAGCAGCAACATGGCCGATTCCCCGGCCTGGACTCGATCCACAGCCTGGCCGTTCTGAATCAGCATCTGTACCTCACAGCCCGAGCGGTCGCCATGCTCATAGCCGGTAAATACGGTCGCTGGTAATTGGTTGACCATATCAGCGGATATCTGTGCTCCTGCGTCAAAACTTGCCGCTGACCTGGCACGCCTGCGTTGGACTGCCATGGCCGTCTCGAAACCTTCGCGATCCAGAGTCAGACCACGTTCGCGAGCGATGTCCGCGGTCAGGTCCACTGGAAACCCATAGGTATCATAGAGCTTGAAGACAGTTTCTCCGGGGATTTGTGTGCCCTGAAGCGTCTCAATCTCGGCATTCAACAGGCGCATGCCGTTCTCCAGAGTCTGAGCAAAACGCTCTTCTTCCAGGCGCAATGCGTCGATGATCTTCTGGCGAGCGGCGGTCAGTTCGGGATAGGCCTCGCCCATCACTTCGATCAGCGCGTCTACCAGGCGGTTAAAGAACAGCGCCTCGGCGCCTAATCGGTTGCCGTGCCGGACCGCCCGTCGAATGATACGTCGCAGCACATAGCCGCGACCTTCATTGGACGGCAACACACCATCGACAATCAGGAACGAACAGGCGCGAATGTGATCGGCAATCACGCGCAGTGACTGATTGCTCAGATCGTCACAGCCGATGATGCCGGCAGCGGCCTTGATCAGGTGAGCAAACAGATCGATATCGTAGTTGTTGTGGACGCCCTGAATGATGGCGGCCAGGCGCTCCAGCCCCATGCCGGTATCCACGCAGGGACTCGGCAATGGATGCAGCGTGCCCTCGGCATCGCGATCAAACTGCATGAAGACGAGATTCCATATTTCAATATAGCGGTCGCCGTCTTCTTCAGGCGTTCCAGGGGGTCCTCCGGGGATGTCAGGACCATGATCGTAAAAGATTTCGGTACAGGGTCCGCAGGGTCCGGTGTCACCCATTGCCCAGAAATTGTCCTTAGCTCCAATGCGAGACAGCCGATCGGGGGCCACACCAATCTCGTTCAACCAGATGTCGGCGGCTTCATCATCCTCTTCATATACCGTGATCCACAGATGCTCGACCGGCAATCCGACCACCTCGGTCAGAAATTCCCAGGCATAGCAAATGGCATCGTGCTTGAAGTAATCTCCGAAACTGAAGTTGCCGAGCATCTCGAAAAACGTGTGATGACGAGCGGTATAACCCACCTGATCAAGATCATTGTGCTTGCCGCCGGCGCGAACGCAGCGCTGAGAGGACGTGGCGCGCTGTTGACGACGCTTTTGGGCACCCAGGAACACGTCCTTGAACTGCACCATGCCCGCGTTGGTAAACAGCAAGGTGGGATCGTTTCCGGGCACCAGCGAGCTGCTGCGCACGATTTCATGATTCTTCTCGCTGAAAAAGTTCAGAAAGCCCGATCGTATCTCTGCACTGCTCTTCATAGTCATCCAGTCTGAAATAGGGGCGCTCGGCGATGGCAACCGAGCTGTCCTGCTGGATCAGCAGTCGGAGTGGGCCCTCGCCTGTTCAAGGGCGTAGTGTATCTGGTCGTGATCGAAACCACGAGAGGACATGAATCTGAATCTGCGCGCTTTTTCGCGAATATCAAGGTCTGAAGTGTCTGGGTATTTGCGCTTCCAGGTCGACAGGGCCAGGGCGAACCAGTCGCACTCAGCCTCATCGAACGCAGAGCGAATCAGTGAAGGCAATACATCACGCTGTTCCAGCTCCTTTTGTATTCGGAAACGGCCGATACCACGATTGATTTTGGATCGAACGAAGGTTTCGGCAAAGCGTTCGTCGCTTTGCCGGTTCTCTTGTTGCAAGGTGTGGAGGGTCTCGGCAATCACTTCGGTATCGAAGTCTTTGCCTTCAAGCTTGCGGATCAGTTCGCTAGTCGCGTATTCACGGCGGGCCAGCGCCCGCATGGCCACCTGAAAGGCGGCGGCCAGCGGGCTGTCGGTCATGCTTTGGCCTGATTCTTGTCAGTCTGATTCTTCTCAGCCTGGTCCTTGTTGGCCTGATCCTTCTCAGCCTGTTCAGCGGCTTGCTGCTGCTCAGCTTTGCTGGGTAACAGCAAGGACCTGATCTTCTGCTCGATTTCGTTGGCCATCTCAGGGTTGTCAGTCAGGAACTGACGGACGTTTTCCTTGCCCTGGCCAATGCGCTCTTCGCCATAGCTGTACCAGGCACCTGCCTTGTTGACGAAGCCGTGCTCGACGCCCAGATCGATGATTTCACCCAGGCGCGAAATGCCCAGGCCATACATGATCTCGAAGGTCGCCTGACGGAACGGCGGCGCCATTTTGTTCTTGACCACCTTGACTCTAGTGTCTGCACCGACCACTTCATCACCCTTCTTGACCGCGCCGATACGTCGAATGTCGAGACGAACGGTGGCGTAGAACTTCAGCGCGTTGCCGCCGGTGGTGGTTTCTGGCGAGCCGAACATCACGCCGATCTTCATCCGGATCTGGTTGATGAACATCACCAGGGCATTGGTCCTCTTGATGTTGCCGGTCAGCTTGCGCAGTGCCTGCGACATCAGACGCGCCTGAAGGCCCATATGCGAATCACCCATCTCGCCTTCAATCTCGGCCTTGGGCGTCAGGGCCGCGACCGAATCGATAACCACCAGGTCCACCGCGCCGGAGCGGACCAGCATGTCGGCAATCTCCAGGGCCTGTTCACCATTATCCGGCTGTGAGACCAGCAGGTCGTCGACATTGACGCCCAACTTTTCGGCGTAGCTGGGGTCCAGTGCGTGCTCGGCATCGACAAAGGCAGCGGTGCCACCGGCACGCTGACATTCGGCAATGGCCTGCAGGGTCAGAGTGGTCTTGCCGCTGGCTTCTGGACCATAGATTTCAACCACACGTCCTTTCGGGTACCCACCAACGCCCAGCGCGATATCCAGATTGATCGAGCCGCTGGAAATGACTTCGACGTCCATCGAGATTCCGTCACCCATCCGCATGACAGCGCCCTTGCCAAACTGCTTCTCAATTTGCCCAAGTGCTGCCGACAGCGCACGTTTCTTGTTTTCGTCCATTGGTTTCTCCAGATACAGATAGATCATGGCTTGCAGTATTGACGCAGGGGGTCTCAAAATCTGAGAATCAGGCGATTGCCCCACCGAATCACATCCTGTGGGTCGGTCATGATGCGTCATCAAGCGACCGATATTATCACACAGCTACGGCCCAGATGTGGGCCAGAATTCACCCTGTCGTGCTGTCATCCACAAGCGCGCGAATGAGCCCTTCAAGTGCCGCCTGAACAGTCAGTCTGCGTACGGCATCACGGTCACCATCGAACTGATGGCAGTGGCTCCATTGTCGCTCTCGATCGTGCCACCCAATCCAAACCATGCCAACCGGTTTGTCATCGTTGCCACCTCCGGGCCCGGCAACACCGCTGACTGCCACTGCAAGATCTGAGTCGACCAGACTGCACACACCGCTGGCCATCGCCTCGACCACTGATTGACTGACTGCGCCGTCACCGTTCAGAACAGCGGGTGATACACCAAGCACCTCGGTCTTAATTCGGTTGCTGTACGCCACCACACCGCCTTCGAACCAGCCAGAACTGCCTGCCACGTCGGTCAATACCTTGGCGATCCAGCCGCCGGTGCAGGATTCTGCACTGGCGACCTGCTTGCCCCCGAGCAAGAGAAGCTCACCGAGACGGGTCGACAGGTCGGTCAGCAGCTGATCATCTGGAATGGGCGTTTCCTCGACTGTTTTTTGGCGGTCCATGGTGTTGCTCCCAGTTCAGATTCTGTACACTTCTTTGATGACTCGAAATGACTCATCCACCACGCCAGTCGTGACGGCTGGCCACACGCCAGTCATGCAGCAGTACCTGAGAATCAAGGCCGAGTACCCCGATTCTCTGCTGCTATTTCGAATGGGCGACTTCTATGAACTATTCTATGACGATGCCCGCACGGCTGCGAGCTTGTTGGACATCACCCTGACCAAACGAGGTCACTCGGCCGGTGAACCGATTCCGATGGCCGGCGTGCCTTATCATGCCATCGAGTCTTATCTGGGCCGTCTGATTCGCTGCGGCCAATCGGTCGCCCTGTGCGAACAGATTGGCGACCCAGCCACCTCCAAAGGCCCGGTCGAGCGCAAGGTGGTCCGCGTCATCACCCCAGGTACAGTGACAGATGAGGCGCTGTTGGAAGGCCGGCAGGATACTCTGCTTCTGGCCATTTCTCGACTCGACAAACAGATTGGCCTGGCCTGGATTGACCTGTCTTCGGGACGATTTTCAGTCAATGAAGTGGCCACCGAATCGGAGTTGAGTTCCGAGCTGCAACGACTGGCTCCCGCAGAGATTCTTCATGATGAATCTGGTCCAACACCCGATGACCAATGGCTTTGCCGTGCCAGGCCGCCCTGGCACTTTGAAGTCGAGGCTGCTGCCAGCCTGCTGACCCGACAGTTCGGCACCCGCGACCTGGATGGTTTCGGCTTGTCAGAACGACCCGCTGCGATTGCCGCCGCCGGATGCGTTCTGCAGTATCTCAAAGACACTCACCACGACGCCCTGCCCCACATCAGTTCCATCCATCTGGAGCAGCATCAGGACACCATCGCAATGGATGCGGCGACTCGCCGGCATCTGGAAATCGATACCCATCCAGAGGGACGCCGAGAACACACGCTGATCGGCCTGTTTGATCACTGCACCACGGCCATGGGCAGTCGTCTGCTGCGGCGCTGGTTCAATCGACCCTTGCGCTGCCGAGAGACCATTGGCATGCGGCATCAGGCCATCGCCGCCCTGCTATCTGACCTGCGATACCCCTCGCTGCAGCCGGGGCTTGGCGGGATTGGCGATCTGCAACGCATTCTGACCCGAATCGCATTGCGATCAGCCCGACCCAGAGATCTGGCGACGCTGCGTGACTCTCTGGCCATGGTTCCTCAGCTGAGAGCCGAGTGCGAGAGCATCGACAGCCCGAGAATCGATCGTCTGCACACCCTGATCAGCCCGCATGATAGCGAAGCGAATTTGCTGAAGACGGCATTGATCGAACAACCGCCTATGCTGATCAGAGATGGCGGCGTCATTGCCACCGGCTTCGATGAGGAACTGGATCACCTCCGGTCAATCTCGGCTGACGCCAGCCAGTATCTGCAAGACCTCGAGCAACGTGAACGCGACGCCAGTGGTATTGCCAGCCTGAAGATTGGCTACAACCGTGTGCATGGGTACTATCTGGAAGTGAGCAAGCTGCACAGTGACCAGGTGCCCGATCGGTATACGCGACGGCAGACTCTGAAGGCCGCCGAACGCTACATCACCGAGGAGTTGAAGCAGTTCGAAGATCAGGTGCTGTCGAGTCGTGAGCGTGCGCTGTCCAGAGAAAAAATACTCTATGAGCGACTGCTCGACGATCTGGCCGAATCATTGTCACCCCTGCAGCAATCGGCTGACGCGATCGCCGAGCTGGATGTGCTCAATACTCTGGCCGAACGCGCCGATCGCCTTAATCTGGCGCAACCGACGCTGACTGATCGTAGTGGCATCGAAATTCGAGAAGGTCGACATCCAGTGGTCGAACAGGTCAGCGACGACCCATTCGAACCCAATGATTGCCTGCTGAACCCTGATCGCCGGATGCTGATGATTACCGGACCCAACATGGGCGGCAAATCGACCTTCATGCGTCAGACTGCACTGATCACCCTGCTGGCCTTCAGCGGCAGTTTCGTCCCGGCTCGCTCAGCAGTGCTCGGGCCGATTGACCGAATATTCACCCGGATTGGCGCCGGTGATGATCTAACTCGTGGTCAGTCCACCTTTATGTTGGAGATGACCGAGACCGCCAATATCCTGCACAACGCGACGGCCGACTCGCTGGTGTTGATGGATGAGGTTGGGCGCGGCACCAGCACCTATGACGGCTTGTCACTGGCGCACGCCTGCGCCTGCTATCTGGCACAAACCTGTCGATCCTACACCTTGTTTGCCACCCACTATTTTGAACTGACAGCGCTGGCTGATCAGATCGACAGCGTTGCCAACGTGCACCTGACCGCAGCCGAACACGGCGACCGAATCATCTTTCTGCATCATGTCAGCGATGGGCCAGCCAGTCAGAGCTACGGGCTGCAGGTGGCCGCTCTGGCTGGAATACCGGCTGGAGTGATTCGACAGGCCAGACAAGTCCTCAAGTCTCTCGAAACACGAGATGCAGGCAAGGAACCCAGTAGTCAGCAAATGGGGCTTTTCGGGACCCATCCACTGACTATCGAACATCGTCCTGAACTGGACAATCCACTGGCGCCGCTACAGGACGCCCTGCTCGATCTGTCGCCCGATGACTTGTCGCCCAGAGAAGCGCTCGAGGCGTTATATACATTGACTCGACTGGCGAACGATTCAGTTCGTGAGCGATAGTCTGCTACCATAACCCCCATCAATTCAGGCAAGAACGGAGACCCCCCAATGAGCGACCAGACCATGACCGTGGCCAAACCCGAAGACATCCGTCAGGAACTCGGTTTAACCACCACTGAAACAGTCACTGTGACCACCGAAGAAACCAGCGCGCTGGAGACACAGGCAGACACCATCGTCGAACGCCTGCTGGACATTGATCCAAAATCAACCCGTGCCGACGCGGCGCGCAGCGCCATCGAGACCATGGGCCTGGACGTTCAGGAGGCCGCCACCAATCGCAGTGCGATGCTCCGCGAGCCGATCAACAAGATCATGAAAAAGACTGAGGATGGCGGTGAAGTCGCCGGCGCACTGATCGATTTGAAAATACAGGTCGAAGAGCTGGATCCGGGCAATGCCGATCTGGAAGCGGGTTGGTTCACGCGCTTGCTGGGCTGGCTGCCAGGTGTCGGCACTCCGCTGAAACGTTATTTCACCAAATTCGAGGAATCTCAGACCATCATCGATGCGATCGTCCGCTCGTTGATTGATGGCAAGGATCAATTGCTGTCCGACAACACCATTCTCGCCGAAGATCAGAAATTCATGCGGGAAAACACCCACAAACTGGAAAAGGCCATCAAGCTGGCGCAGATTCTCGATCAGAAGCTGACACATCGAATTGAACGCAACATGATCAGCGATCTGGATCAGGTCAAGTTTGTTCAGGAAGAGCTGCTGTTTCCACTGCGCCAGCGCATCATGGACCTGCAGCAGCAACTGGCCGTCAACCAGCAGGGTGTCATTACCCTCGAAGTGCTGATGCGCAACAATAAGGAACTTGTACGTGGCGTTGATCGTGCCCAGCACGTGACCGTCAACGCGCTGCAGATTGCCGTGACTCTGGCAATGGCCCTGGCCAATCAGAAAATCGTCCTGGACAAGGTTCAGGCGGTCAACAAGACCACCTCGGACCTGATTGCCAATACCGCCAAGCGCCTCAAGCAGCAAGGCACCGAGATTCACAAACAGGCCTCATCGGCTCAGATTGACATGGAAGTTCTCAAGCAGGCCTTCACTGATATTCACGCCGCACTCGACGACATCTCGACCTATCGCCAGGAAGCGCTGCCGAAGATGTCCGAAACCATCAAGGAGATGGATGAGCTGACCACCAGGGGTGAGAAGAAGATCCAGAAGATGGAGCGTGGTGAGATTGCCTCCGAAGATGTCTTCGACATTGTCCCGGACTGATTGCGAGCTGATCAGGCTGGGTCAACCGACCCGTCAGGAGCAAAGAAAGACCGGTAATTGCCGGTCTTTCTTTGCTAAGGAGCTTGCCCCTCACAACCAACCCCATAACGAATGTCGACCCGTGATTCTCTCAAAGGCGATCCTCATCCGAATGTTCGTCAATCCCTTCGAACAAGGGTGTCGAGAGATAGCGCTCGCCGGTATCGGGCAAGATCGCCAGCAGCACGCTGCCAGGCTCTGCTTGTTCGGCACAGCGTATTGCCGCAGCGAAGGTGGCGCCCGCCGAAATGCCGCACAAGATGCCTTCCTTAGTCGCTAGATCGCGGGCCGCTTGAATCGACTCCTCGTCACTGACCGGGATGACCGAGTCGATCAGGTCGGCGTCCAGAACTTCGGGGATGAAGTCCGGTGTCCAGCCCTGAATTTTGTGTGGCTGCCATTCCTTTCCCGCCAACAGCTGTGCACCCTCAGGCTCGGTTCCGATGATGCGGGTGTCCGACCGTGCTGCCTTGATGACTGACGCCACGCCGGTGATTGTGCCACCCGTGCCATAGCCGGAGACAAAGTAGTCGAGTCGCTCTCCGGCAAAATCGAGCAGAATCTCTGCAGCGGTAGTATTGCGATGCCAGGCTGGATTGGCTGGATTCTCAAATTGCCGGGTCAGGAACCAGCCATGTTTTTCGGCCAATTCCTCGGCCTTGCGCACCATGCCCGAGCCCCTCTCTGCTGCGGGTGTGAGCACCAGTTTGGCGCCCAGCGCCTTCATCAGTTTGCGCCGCTCTGTCGAAAAGGACTCGGCCATGACCGCTACAAACGGATAGCCCTTGGCGGCACAGACCATGGCCAACGCGATGCCGGTATTGCCTGATGTTGCTTCAATCACTGTCTGACCGGGCTTGAGACCACCGTGTTGCTCGGCATCCAGAATGATCGCATGGGCCAGGCGATCCTTGACCGACGACATCGGATTGAAGGCCTCAATCTTGACGTACAGGGTCACGTGTTCGGGCCCCAGTCGATTGATCATGACGACAGGGGTGTGTCCGATGGTTTCGAGAATGTTCTGATATTTCATGTGGCGCTCCTCTGTGGCCGAATCACAGTGTCAGCATTAGCCTCTGCACTCTGATCCATACCTTGAATGTTCTTGAGTTGATGGTAAACGTTGACGACTCGACCGACAATGATCAGCGCTGGTGATCTGATCCGGCATCTGAACGCGCTCCGGGGTGTGAGTTCGATGGAGACTGTAGCGCTTGGAATGATTCATTGGAACGACCCGCAGGGCATGTGCTTATGCCTTCAGGACATATGAACCAAGGAACCTGAATAAGTCTTAAGCGGATTGGATTGAGATGGAAAATACGTCCGATCAAGGCGCATGAGCTGAGTCATAGTGGTGCTATGGCTCGGTTCATGCAAGGCAGAGGGGGCGTGTTTGACGCTCAAGACAAGCCGTCATGACTTGTTCAGAGGCTCCTCTGGTCAGTTCAGATTGCGGGACTTGAACTGGATGATCTTGCGGCGGTTGCGCTTGTCGGGACGTTTGACCGGGGCGCTGATGGCACTGGCCTTGCGCATTTGCTGAGCAGCAAGGCGTGCCTCTCGGCTGGCCTCGGTTTCAGTATAGAGAGTCTCAGCCAGCTTCGCCGACACCCGGCTTTTGACCAGGCAGTCGACGATGATGATGTAGGTATCGGTGCCGCGAACGATCCGCAGGCTGTCACCGGGACGAATCGTTTGCGATGGTTTGATTCGCTGATCGCTCAGAAGAACCCGACCATTGAGCACTTCGGACTTGGCCAGGGCGCGGGTTTTGAAAAACCGCGACGCCCACAGCCATTTGTCAATTCGTTGCGGGCCGTCGAGCTCGATCATTGACCGATCGACATCATCCGCTCGTTCTGACGACGGACGAAGCCGGCCGGATCTTCAAGCTGACCGCCTTCGGACAACCAGGCCTGATCGAAAATAAGGCGCGCCCACTCGGCGAAGCTGTCCTCATCGGTCTGGCCATCGATCAGTTGGACCAAGGCATGTTGAGGATTGATTTCCAGCGTCGGTTTGCTGCCCGGCATCTCATGCCCTGCCTGCTTGAGCATGGCCTGCAGGTGCATGGCCATTTCGTTTTCACTGATGACGATACATGCTGGTGAATCGGTCAGACGGCTGCTGACCCGAACATCCTCAACCTTGTCGTCAAGCACGGCCTTGAGCCGCTCGACCAGGGATTCGGAGGCTTTGCTCTGCGCTTCATGTTGCTTGCGTGTGTCCTCATCGACCAGATGATTCAGGTCCAGATCACCCTTGGCTATCGACTGGAAAGGCTTGCCGTCAAAATCGGTGATGTGACCCATCATCCACTCGTCGACGCGATCGGTGAGCAGCACCACTTCGATGTCATTCTTGTCGAAGATGCCCATGTGAGGCGAGTTCAGAGCCGCCTGCATGGAGTCGGCGGTCAGGTAGTAAATTTTGTCCTGGTTTGGCTTCATCCGACTGACGTAATCGGCCAATGTCGTCCATGGCTCATCCGTCTTGCGGGTCTGAGTGGTTTGCATACGAATCAGTTTGAGCAGCGTTTCGCGCTGCGCAAAATCTTCGACCAGGCCTTCTTTGAGCACGCTGCCAAATTCTTTCCAGAAAGTTGCAAACGCCTCGTCGTCATCACTCAGTTTCTCGATCATGCCTAGCACGCGCTTGGTCACTGCCGAGCGAATCTTGCTCAGCAGAGGGTTGTCCTGAAGGAGCTCTCGCGACACGTTCAAGGGCAGGTCATCCGAATCCACCACACCCCGGACGAAGCGCAGATAATTGGGCAACAGGGTTTCAGCGGCATCCATGATGAACATGCGCTTGATATACAACTTCAGGCCCTGGCGTTCTTCGCGGTTCGACATCATGTCGTACGGGGCCTTGCTCGGCAGATACAGCAAGGTGGTGTAGGCCTGGTTGCCCTCAACCCGGTTGTGCGACCAACTGGCCGCATCGTTGAAATCGTTGGAGAGCTGCTTGTAGAAAGCCTGATAGTCTTCATCAGCAAGCTCACCCTTGGGACGAGCCCACAGCGCAGTGGCCTGGTTGATGACGGTCATTTCAGGGGCAAGTGGCTCTTCGCCCTCTTCTGCCGGGGCCGGATCGGCCAACATGCGAATCGGGAAAGCGATGAAATCGGAATACTTGCTGACGATGCTGCGAATTCGGTAGCTCTTCAGAAATTCGCTTTCGTCCTTGCCCAGATGCAGCTCGACCACCGTGCCACGTGGGTGCTCGGCAAGAGTCTCAATAGCGTATTCACCCTTACCATCAGATTCCCAACGCACCGCGGCCTCGTCACTGCCGGCCTTGCGAGTGCTCAGCACCACTTTGTCGGCGACGATAAAGGCTGAATAAAAGCCGACACCGAACTGGCCAATCAACTGCGAGTCCTTGCGTGAGTCGCCGGTCATCGATTCGACGAACTTGCGCGTTCCCGAGCGTGCAATAGTGCCGATGTTGGAAATGACTTCCTCTTCGGTCATACCAATACCATTATCAATAATACGCAACACGCCAGCGTCTTCATCAATCTCCAGAGTAATCGCCAGATCCTGATCGCCCTCAAACAGGCTGTCGTTGGTCAGTGCTTCAAAACGAAGTTTGTCACAGGCATCCGATGCATTCGCGATCAGCTCGCGAAGGAAAATTTCCTTGTTCGAATAGAGCGAATTGATCATCAGGTTCAGGACCTGGCTGACCTCCGCCTGAAACGCATGGGTGGTGGATTTGGATTCTGCTGTTGTCGCACTCATGGTGATCATTCACTCACAGATTGTCTTGGTTGCACACAATCTGTGGGTCAACCGCATGGTTTTCAATCACGATGATGAGACTGGACTCCGGCCGAAGCACTGATCGGGCTCGGCCGGAGCTGATTTCATCTCATTCAGCTGGATTCAGCGGCCTCATCACTGCTCTCCTCAACGGCTTCATCGGACGACTCCAATGCCTCTTCATGTTTCAGGTCATAGTCCGGTGGTGATCCACCGTCGCCTTTCAGGTAATGATCCATCCAGCGCATCAAACGCATCGAGTAATCCAGCTGGGCAGCCGCCTTGCGGTTGCCATGGCCTTCGCCCGGATACAGCACCAGGCGTACCGGCGCCTGCCCCAGCACTTTCAGATAACGATACAGCTCCATCGACTGTGACGGATGCACTCGGGTGTCTGAATCACCATGCATGATCAGCAGCGGCGTACGCGCTTTGGTGACATGGTAGATCGGGCTGGCTTCCAACATCCACTGATAATCGTCCCAGGGCCAGGCACGCGAATGAACCGCATGCATTTCGACTGGAATATCGGTGGTGCCAAACTTGGAGAGTTGATTGGATATGCCGACGAACATGACCCCGGCGGCATAGTGTTCCGACAACGCCGTGGCGGACCAGGCCGTGGCATAACCGCCATACGATCCACCGGTCACACCAGCGCGATCGTTATCGACTATGCCAGCAGCCACCAGGGCCCGCTTGCCATCGAGTATGTCAGTGAACTCGGGGCCTGCGTAGGCGTTTTGGCCCAGAGTGGAAAACTCATGCCCGCGTCCAGTGCTGCCCCGATAGTTGGGAATCAGACTGACATAGCCTTGCGCAGCAGCAACCTGGATGGTTTCCGAGTAACCGGTGTTCCAGCCATTCGAGCGATGCGCTTCGGGGCCACCGTGAACAAACAGGATCAGGGGATAGCGCTGCCCCTCCTGATAGTCGACCGGATAAACCAGCACACCCTGAATCATCAAGCCGTCTTCGGCGGCGTACTCGTAGGCAAGCTGTCGGCCCAGCGTTCGTTCCGAGAGCCATTCGTTGGACACCGTCAGGCGGCCAGCATTGCGGCCAGACAGCGCATACACTTCACTGGGGTGAGAGGCGTGGTGGAGCAAAGAGACAACGTGACCTGTCAGGCTGACAGTCAGACGACTGTGGATGCCATCACCGTAATCATCGATGACAGTCACACGATCTGAGCCGATCTTGCGCGACGTTACCCGACTTTCCAGGCCCTGGTGTTCGATGCTGTACAGACGGCCATCCTGCCAGGCGATGTCCATGATGTGAGAATCAGTGTTGTGGATGAACTTGGTCAGTTGACCGGTTCGATCACCGATATACACGGCACCAGCACTCGGGTCATTGAAATTATTTGCGCCAATGAAGGCGACCTGACTTGAATCATCCGACCAGATGGCCTTGCCCTGCTTGCCAGAGGTCTCGAAGCGGGTCAGGATCTGTCCTTCCAGGTCAACGATGCTCAGGGACAGCGCCATGAAGGCATCGTCGATCAGTGACGTCGGTGCAGACTGAATCAATAGAGCTGAACCGTCGTGGCTGTACTGAACCGAAGTGACATGCCCCTCTGTTTCCAACACGGTTGCCTCGGCGTCGTCCTCTTCGAGTGACAGCAGCCACAGCTGTTGGTTCTTGATATCCTCTTCGTAGACTTTCGCCATGAATCCCTTGGTCGTCAATGATTCGGCATGCTCGGGTTCTTTTGGCTTCGCCAGGTAGGCCAGTTGCTTGCCATCGGGCCGAATACTGTAGGCCGCTACATCCGAGTCGGCCTGCAACAGCGGTCGCGACTCACCACCATCCACTGCAATATGATACAGGCTCTGATGCTCGTCAGTACCGCGCTTGGCGCGGTAGTAGATCGTCTTGCCATCTTCAGACCAGTTGATCTGTGACACGGTGACCTCGCCTGTGACAAAAGGTCGAGGCTCACCACCGACTTTCATCACATACAGTTCGGCCCAGGCCGCGCCGTCATCGTCCTCATAGGGCACGCGCGGCAAACTGCGAATCATGGCGACCATTTGGCCATCCGGTGAAATGACCGCAGAACGAACGCTGACCAGCTGACTGATGTCATCCAGAGTCATCCCGGCATCATTGGCTTGAGCCACAGGCAGAGACATCAGACAGAACACGACGCAGGTCGCAAGACAATCAATCAGATGAGGTCGCATGGAAGTTTCCTTGTGTGTATGACAGCAACCAAGAATAGTGGAATGTGCCTTGATGAGCCAGAGCTGTAGATTCAGTTATTCTATTCGGGAACCTCGATATGACTTGATTCAATCTCATAACAATCGCAGATCAGAGCAATCTGATCAGTCAACCGAGTGAATGATTCCACACTGATGATCCCCGGTGTGACGAACAGCGGTTCGAACCAGCAACTGTTGATGAACCAGGCCTGCGGTTCGCGAATGCTCGAAAGACTCAGATACTGATATTCGTAGGCGATGCGTAGCAGATGCATCAGTGCCTGCTCTGGTGCATAGTCAAGCACACGTGAGGCCACATTGTTACGCACGTAGGTATCCATTTCGCCCTGGGTCAGGTAATGACGAGCCAGCAAGTTGGCCATGTAATCGTCTATCCGCCGCAACAGCGCCTTGAGCAACTGCTCAGCGGGTGTTTCAGTTGAGCCATCAGCCGGATTGAGCGCTACAATGAGGATCGGCTTCAGCGAGTCTGGCAGATCATTGACGATCTGCTCAAGCAGCTCAATCAACTGTTGCTCGTGTGCCTTGCGCTCCAGTGTGCGCTCTGGGTCGATTCGAACCCAGCCTGACTCAGCGGCCTGGTGTCCCCACTCATGAATCGTTCTTGCTGCCAGCATCTGTCGTTCAAAGGGTGGAGAGACTTGCCAGAGGCGGTCAGGATCGTCGCTTAGAGAATAGGCAATTCGGTTGGTTTTCCCATGAATATAACTCAAGCCACCTTCGGTCATCCAGTCAGCAGGCGTCGCAATATCATCAGGAGTTGATAGCGATTTCAGGAATATTTTACTCTTTAAATCAATAATTTGCAGGTCATTTATGATAGATTCCTCAGCTTCAGGCGAGAGCTGAGCCAAGACTTTTTTCAGGGACTCGCCAGCGGTGCCAGGACCCTTCCAGAGCAATTCACCCTCCTCTCCAGCCAGCACCAGATGAGGTGCTTGTGACTCGAGCCAAACCATCAGGGCCTGACCCGAGCGGGCTGATGGGATCTGATTCACGGATCGATGCAAAGACACGACCGACTCGACCGAACCGATCCACTGCTGCTGTAAAGCGGCCAGCTGCTGTTGTTGAGCGGCGGTGGCAATCAGGCCATTGGCCAGGCGTTGATAGCCCGGCAGCACCTGCTGCGGCTGCTTGAACAGTTCATGATGCAAACTGCGAACCATCGGCATGGCTTCTGCCAGCGCCTGATAGGCCGCGGCGTCGGGGCGTGTACTGCGCCGGCAGCCGGCACAGAAATCGTCGATCTGTGTCTGAGTCAGGATCAGAAAATATCCCAGGTTGGACATCAGGCTGGCGCCAATCTGCTGCTGAAGGTATTGCCGTTCGGCCTGGAACAACAGAAAAATGCTCAGCTCGATACTGGAGGTCGACTCACTGATGTCATCCAGATACAGCAGCCAGCTGCTGCCGTGAAAGGGCTGGAAATACGGACGCGTTGTCACCCCGTTGGTGACCAGACACAGATGCTGAATTCGGGGATGGAACCACTGCGCTGACGACTGCCCCAACTGAGCGGCTCGATTGGAATAGGCAGCAATCATCGCATTGATGCGCTGACACTGAGAGTCGGTCAACAGGCCGCGTCGCTGATACCCGGCCGATATCTTCGAGTCCAGACCTGAGGAGGACAGGGCGTCGATCGGGACGACAATCATGCCTGCTTCTGTGCAGCAATAATCAATCAGTGAATCAGTCATGTGTTCAAATGATCTCGAATATCAATGACCACCTCGCTGTCTGCTGCGGACTCAACTTTTGCAAGGATTCCCAGCATGGACTGCGCAGCGATCTCAGGTCTGAGCAATTGCCCTTGCTGATACAAATCAACAAATTTGTGCTGCTGAGGGAAGTCATCCGAAGAGGTGGCTCGAATCAGTTCCTGCATGCCGGTATCCACGACACCGGGGCGAATGGCGACACAGCGAAATGGCGAGGGCTGATGTGACTGGTCTTCCTTCAGGCTGCGCATCAGCATATCGCCGCCGGCCTTGCTGCTGCAGTACAGCGACCAGCCCGCATAGGGCTGACTGGCAGCACCGGATGAGACTGTCACCAGTGTTTTAGCAATCGGCAGCACCTGAAAGTGCCGCAACGCTGCCTGAGACAGACTGACCAGCCCGAACAAATTGACCAGCATATGCTGATGCGCTTCAGCCGACGATGCCTGTTCCAGTGTACCGATCGGCCCCAGCTGACCCGCATTGTGGATCACACGGATAGCCGCCCAGGACGAACCGGCCAACTCACGACAAAGATCATCCAGAATGATTGCCGATTGTTCAATATCCGACAAATCACAGGCCACATGAAGCAGAGATGGCAGAGCGCTGTGACCACTGCGAGAGAGTTCAACCACGGTCCAGCCATCATCAATGCTGGCTTCGACCAGAGCTTTGCCCAGACCGGTCGATCCACCGGTGATCAGCAGCAAACGTGATGGTGTCATCGACACGCCACCTCATGAGTAATCCAATGCACAGGGTAACCAATCCAGGCGAGCTGGCAAGGGGCAGGCTTTGTAAACGCAAGAAACCCGCCGAAGCGGGTTTCCTGATCGTGATTCAAGCAGGCTGGCTCAGGACTTCTTGAGCTTTTCCTTGATACGGGCAGCCTTGCCTTCCAGTCCGCGCAGGTAGTACAGCTTGGCGCGACGTACCTTGCCGCGACGCTTGACTTCAACCGAGTCGATCATCGGGCTGTGAGTCTGAAAGACTCGCTCGACGCCTTCACCGTGGGAAATCTTGCGGACGGTGAAAGCAGAGTTCAGACCACGATTTCTCAGTGCGATCACAATGCCTTCGAAAGCCTGGACACGTTCGCGCTGGCCTTCTTTGACCTTGACGTTCACAACGATCCGGTCGCCAGGAGCAAATTCGGGGAAGCTGCTACGTAATTGCTCGTTTTCAAGTTCTTGTATGATATTGCTCATGGCAAACCTCAGCCTGTTTCAGTCGTTGGGTCATCGGTGTGATGATCCCTGATAAAGTGTTCCAGCAGAGTTCGATCTTCTGCATCCATGTTCTCATCGTCGAGCAGATCCGGCCGTTTCAGCCAGGTCATGCCCAGAGACTGCTGATGCCGCCAGCGACGAATTGCCGCATGGTCACCACTCAGCAAGACCGGCGGCACCTTGCCCTCAGGCAGATGCTCCGGTCGCGTATAATGTGGGCAGTCCAGCAGACCGTCCACAAAAGAATCCTGTTCAGCGGATTCGGACTGGCCAAGCACGCCTGGCAACAATCTGGCCACTGCATCGACAACCACTGCGGCTGCCAATTCTCCGCCACTGAGTACAAAATCGCCCAGTGACAGCTCTTCATCGACATAGGCATTGATAAATCGCTCATCAATGCCTTCATAACGACCGCAGATCAACACCAGGTGCGATCGCTTGGCCATCACTGTAACCATCTGGTGGTCAAGCACCCTGCCCTGCGGACTCAGGTACGTCACTACCGGTCGGGATGAGACCGTCGACAAGATCTCGTTCAGTGCGCCTTTCAGCGGTTCGACCATCATCACCATGCCTGGCCCGCCACCATAGGGACGATCATCTACCGTTGCATGCCGATTGTCAGCGAACGTTCTTGGATTAACGGCGTTGACCATCAACAATCCATTCTCTACTGCTCGTCCGACCACACTGAATCGAATCATCTGCTGCATCTCATCGGGAAACAGCGTGATGATGTCTATTCGCATCAGATCCCCCAGTCCACGTGCAGCTGTCCCTGTTGCAGATCAACCGAAGTAACATATTGACCCAGCACGTAAGGAATCAGTAGTTGATCCTCGATGCCGGCATCAGACCCTTCAGGGCTGACCATCATCACGTCATTGGCCCCGGTTTCCAGCATTTTGCTGATCTGCCCCAGCACGTTCTGATGCTGGTCAATCACGGTCAGGCCAACGAGTTGATGCCAGTAGTACTGGTCATCACCTGCATCCGGTAACTGATCTGCCCTGATCAGAATGTCCATTCCGACCAGGGATTCCACGGCCGTTCGGTCATCGAGATTCGGCAGCTTCAGCCTCAGCCCCTTTTTATGAGGCTTGAGCTGCGGTGTCTCATGGATGGCATCACCAATGATCAGAGGCGAATAGTCCATCAACTGCTCGGGGGGGTCTGACCAGGACTTGACCTTGAGCCAGCCCCCCAGACCGTGAACTCCGACAATGCTGCCGATGACTATTGTCTCGCCAACGGTCGGCGATGAATCCGTCATCGCGGTTCGCGGTCTGTTGCACGGGTCCCTGTCAGGACTCGGCAACGACTTCCTTGCGAGCTTCCTTGACCAGTTTGGAAACGCGTTCGGACATCTGGGCACCAACGCCCAACCAGTAATCAACACGATCTGTCTTCACGTGCAGACGCTTTTCCTGTCCACGTGCAATCGGATTGAAGTAGCCCAGTCGCTCATTGTTGCGACCATCTCGCTTGTTGCGACTGTCTGTCGCAACAATGTGATAAAAAGGGCGTTTCTTGGCGCCACCGCGCGCTAAACGAATAGTAACCATGTCTTTGGAGCCTCTGCCGATCCCGGCGTATACAAGCATTGTGCGACAACAGACCTGAAAATCGCCTTTTGATCGATATAAATCCATGATCAATAGGTCGCCGTCTGAAAGCCGTCGAAACAAACGCGCAAGTCTACTACAGTTCTGAGAAAAAGGAAGCCCTTGCGCGCAATCTTATCAAGGTGCTGCAGCCTGGCGGTTCAGTCGCTCAAGCAACAGCACTATGGGCTACATCCCCGGGAATCCCCCTGGTGGCAATTTGCCCTGCAACTTCTTCATCATTCCGGCCATGCCGCCACCGCTCTTGCCCATCTTCTTCATCATTTTCTGCATCTGGTTGAACTGCTTGACCATCTTGTTCAAGTCCTGAATCTGGGTGCCTGAGCCGCGGATGATTCGGCGCTTGCGAGAACCCTGGATGATAAGGTTGGGAAACTTGCGTTCCTTGGGCGTCATCGAGTTGATCATGGCCATCATCCGGATCACTTCTCGGTCATCCATCTTCGATTTGATGCTCTCGGAGAGATTGCCCATGCCCGGCAACTTGTCCAGCAGGCTGCTCATGCCACCCATATTCTGCATCTGTTCGAGCTGAATCCGAAAATCATCGAAATCGAACTTCTTACCGCGAGAGACTTTTCTGACCAGCTTTTCAGCCTGTTCATGATCAACCTTGCGCTGGACTTCCTCGACCAGAGTGGCCACGTCGCCCATACCCAGGATGCGTTGTGCAATCCGCTCGGGATGAAACAACTCCAGATCATCGATCTTCTCGCCGACACCGATGAACTTGATCGGCTTGCCAGTGACCATCCGCACCGATAATGCCGAACCACCGCGCGCATCGCCATCAGTCTTGGTCAGTACAACGCCGGTCAGCGGCAACACATCACCAAAAGCGCGTGCGGTATTCGCAGCATCCTGGCCAGTCATGCTATCCACTACAAACAGTGTTTCAGTCGGCGAGGTGGCCTGATGAATTCGACTCACTTCATCCATCATGGCCTGATCCACCGCCAGTCGACCAGCCGTATCGATCAGCAGCACGTCGGCAAATTGCTGACGGGCTGTCTTCAGCGCACGGGTCGCAATATCGACCGGGTCCTGTTCACCACTGGATTCGACAAAACCTACCTCAACCTGCGCCGCCAGAACACGCAATTGCTCGATAGCGGCGGGCCGATAGAC
>QIKT01000048.1 GCA_003233095.1 Oceanospirillales bacterium
TGCATGGTTGATTTAGCCAAAGAACTTCTTACGGTCAATCTCGAAGACGAGATGAAGCAGTCCTATCTTGACTACTCGATGAGCGTCATTGTCGGACGAGCCCTTCCAGACGTCAGAGATGGCCTCAAACCAGTCCACCGGCGTGTGCTCTTCGCCATGTCAGTGCTCAACAATGACTGGAACAAGGCCTACAAGAAATCAGCTCGTGTGGTCGGTGATGTCATTGGTAAGTATCACCCGCACGGAGACTCGGCCGTCTACGACACCATGGTTCGGATGGCTCAACCCTTTGCTATGCGGGCGATGCTCATTGATGGGCAGGGTAACTTCGGTTCGGTCGATGGTGATGCACCAGCGGCCATGCGTTATACCGAGGTTCGAATGTCCAAGTTGGCACACGAACTGCTCCGGGATCTCGAGAAGGAAACCGTCGATTTCGTTCCCAACTATGATGAGTCGGAATACGAACCACGCGTATTGCCAACTCGAGTGCCAACACTTCTGGTAAATGGTTCCTCGGGCATTGCGGTGGGCATGGCCACCAACATTCCGCCGCACAATCTCAGTGAGGTGATCAACGCGGTTATCGCCTTGATTGATGATCCCGAGATCGATCTGGATGGCCTGATGACCCATATCCACGGTCCGGACTTGCCGACAGCAGCGATCATCAACGGATCCGCAGGAATTCGAGAAGCCTACGAAACAGGACGAGGCAGGATTCACATTCGGGCCAAATCAGAGATCGAAACCGACGAGCGAAACGGCAAGCAATCCATCATTGTGAACGAGTTGCCTTTCCAGGTGAACAAGGCGCGCTTGCTGGAAAAGATTGCCGAACTGGTCAAACTGAAGAAGCTCGAGGGGATTACCGAGCTTCGCGATGAGTCCGACAAGGATGGCATGCGGATGGTGATCGAACTGCGGCGTGGCGAAGTGGCCGAAGTCGTTCTGAACAATCTTTATCAGCAAACCCAGATGCAGAGTGTCTTCGGCATCAATATGGTCGCCTTGGTAGATTCTCGTCCGAAGCTGCTGAGCTTGAAGGAAATTCTTGAGGCGTTCGTTAGACACCGCCGAGAAGTGGTGACCCGACGGACGGTCTTTGAGCTTCGCAAGGCACGAGATCGGGCCCACATTCTTGAGGGCCTGACCATTGCCCTGGCCAACATTGACGAGATCATCGAGCTGATCAAACAGTCGGACAATCCAACCATGGCGCGTGAGCGATTGGCGACGCATCGTTGGGAGCCTGGCATGGTTGCAGCACTGCTTAGCAAGACCGGGGCAGGGTCATCTCGGCCCGAAGGGCTGGAAGAACAGTTCGGTCTGCACGACGATGGCTATCAACTCTCAGTGGTTCAAGCGCAGGCGATTCTGGACCTTAAACTGCATCGCCTCACCGGCCTTGAGCAGAGCAAGCTTGTCGATGAATATGAAAGCATTCTGGCAATCATCGCCGAATTGCTGGGTATTCTGACCAGTCCGGACACGTTGTTGACCGTCATCAAGGATGAGCTGATCGCCACTCGCGATGAGTTCGCCGATCCGCGCAGAACCAGAATCAATGATCAATTCGCTGGCCTTAGCCTCGAAGACCTGATCAACGAAGAGGACGTGGTTGTCACGCTCTCTCACGGTGGTTATGCCAAGTCACAACCACTGGATGCCTATCGATCCCAGCGCCGAGGCGGCAAAGGGCTTTCAGCCACCAAGATGAAAGATGAGGATTTCATTGATCAGCTGTGGGTGGCCAATACGCACGACACGCTGCTGTGCTTTACCAGCCGCGGCAAGGTTTACTGGATGAAGGTCTATGAACTGCCGTCGGCCTCACGGATCTCGCGAGGCAAGCCGATCATCAACCTGTTGCCGCTAGAAGAGAACGAGCGGGTCAATGCGGTACTGCCAGTGCGCGATTTCCCTGAAGACTGTTACGCGTTCTTCGCCACCAGTCGAGGACTGGTCAAGAAAACGGCACTCTCGGCCTATTCACGACCTCGGGCCAACGGCATCATGGCGATTGACCTGGTCGATGATGATGTTCTGGTCGATGTGGCGGTCACTGATGGCAACAAGGATATTTTGTTGTTTACCAATGACGGTAAATGTGTGCGTTTCAATGAGAAAGATGCTCGAGAAATGGGCCGTGTGACTCGTGGCGTACGCGGTATCCGCTTGAAGGGCGACGCCCATCTGGTTTCGATGATCGTTGCCGATAGTGGTTCAGTTTTGACCTGCACAGAAAAAGGCTATGGCAAACGCACCAACATCGATGAGTATCCGGTTCACAAGCGTGGGGGGCAGGGTGTTATTTCGATCCAGACTTCTGATCGAAACGGACCGTGCATCGGTGCACTCCAGGTCAGTGATGATGAAGAGATCATGCTGATCAGTGATGGTGGCACCCTGGTCAGAACGCGAGTCAACGAAGTCTCCACACTCAGCCGAAACACCCAGGGTGTGACACTCATTCGTGTGGATGATAACGAGAAAGTGGTCAGTATTGCTCAGATTGAACCCATGGATGATCTGCAGGATGAGGCCGCAGAAGGCGAGGCAGTCGACGCAGCAGACGACTGAGTTCGATTGGATTAACCGACCGTGGCGGCCCGCCATCAAGCTGATGCGCGGGTCATACAGTCAGTGTCTTCATCCCTCTGTATTCCTCAACTGACATGGTTCATTCCGTTCGTTGATCATTGCTGTACTTTTTACTTTCGAGCACATCCAGTGAATGGCTATTGAACTGATCGATAGCCATCTTCAACAACGCATCCTTCATCAATGTGGCCTGCAGTTGTTCTAGGGAGCCTCTGAACAAGTCGTGATCGGTTGTCTTGAGCGTGAAATACGCCTGCTCATGCGCCTTGATCGGACGCATTTCCCTACTCAATCCAACTCGCTTAAGACTTGTTCAGAGGCTCACTAGCATTCAGAGACTCAGGACTGATCGTGATCCTGACGAGCGGATGGCGGAAGAGGGGCCATGTACCCGATAATCAACACCAGTACACCGACCGCAACAAATGAGATGATTCTCGCCAGAGTACCCGTGTTTGCCATATCCAGGGCAAATAGCTTGATGATGGCAAGGCCCAACAGCAGTGCACCGCTCATCCAGGCTGCTCGAAGCCGCTTTCGGTGTCCAAGGACCATCAGCAGCAGAGCCACGCTGGTCCAGACAATCGAGGTGACGGTGAGAAACAGTGTGGATTCTCGCAAGGCATATTCGCTGTACGCCACACCGCTTGAATGATGGACCCAGCGGGCGATAACGGCATTCATCCACAGAAAAGCGGCCAGGGCACCTGCATATCTGAACACAGTCTGCAAAATGGACACCCAGACGCGTGAGGCATGGATGCCGATTCGATGAGCCCAGAAAATCAGGGTCAGTGCGCCGACCAGTTGGGCCAGATCGACCGGATGCACGAGAAGTACATACTCCAGTTGCGGGAACTGTCCATCATGCACCGAGAGCATCATCGAGGTGATTCCAAGCAGGCACAGCACGGGCGCCTGCGCCTGCACCTGATAGATCAAAGGGTGGGTTCTGACGGGCCATCGATTCGACAGGGGTGGAAGAATAACGACAAGGATAGAACCGGTCATTAATGCGACCAGGAAGATGATCTGCAGTAATTCAGGCTCGTTCATGCGTTGATCAACCCAGATCAGAATGCCGATGATCACAACAGTCAGAAAAAACAGCCACGAGAACAGGTGAGTCACTCTGATGGCGCGCCCAAAAGCACCGAGTCGGGCATGGGCATTGAGCATTCGGAGCATGACGACGATGCTGGCCGATGCCAGCAACCAGGACAGCCAACCGCCATGTTGCAGCATCGAGTGGGGTAAGCTCAGCCACAAGTCGATCACTGCAGCGACCATCAATACCGGCAGCGTTACCAAGGTCAGAACTCGCATGGCTGTCCAGTCCAGACGCCTGGCAAGCAGCATCCAGGCGACGGCTCCAGATGCCTGCACAGCGACCAGCCATTTCATCCAGTACAAATCGATTGTCAGTAGCCTAAGTTCGAAGGCCAGGGCGCAGAGCCACCAAAACACCACGCTTGCAAGTAGTGGCCATTGAATGAAACGTTCCGGGCGACTGATGTCGCTGCTGCGTTTCAACCAGTGTGCTGCGCACCAGGCTGCGAGTGACAACAGGATGGCAGAGATCAATCCCGGACTAGGCACCGATTGAGTGATGCGGTCCATGAAGGCCCACTGATCAATCATCGGCAGGCTGATCAACTGAGCGATGACCATCAGCAGCAGGCCGAATAGCCTGAGCATCAGACGTTGCTGCTTGATGCCCAGCCAGAGCAATCCGAGTCCTTCAAGCGCCCAGACCGACCCGGTCCACTGCTGGCTGAGTGCCAGAGGAACGCTGAGGCTGGTGATCACCAGTCCAATCATCAAGAATGCATCGCACAGAGTGGTCAGTTGATTCTTTGAACGGATTCGTATGATGCGCTGAATGATCAGGTACGCAGTGCCCAGCAGTAAGGCGGACATGGCTCGACCGTATTCGATGTGCGCCACGATGGTTAATTGGGATGTGAGCATTAGCGCAGGCAAGCCGAAGGTGAGCGAACCATCCAGCAGTCCTTTCAGGCGTGGCGGCTGTTTGTATGCAAACAGAATGGACACAGTCAGATAGAGGAGGAAATAGGTCAGCAGATATATCTGACACAGGAGATAGCGATCTGGAGTGTATTGCTGGATACCCCAAGTCATGCAGATCCCGAATGTCAGCACAAACCCAGTCCAGTTGAGCAAACGCCAGGACTTGAGCCAGGCAATGCATAAAATGCCACTATTCAGAATCAGATAATAGGCAAATAGAACGGCAACACGGCCACTGCCGTCCGACATCAGAATGGGCGTCAGGAATCCGCCGAGGGTCGCAAACAAAGCCAGAGGCTGAGCGTTCTGACGCACGGCTTGCTGGGTTGCCAGGGTGACTACGGCCAGCATCAGGATCAAGGCGCCGATCAATGGAAGGACGGTGTAGTACTTGGCAGCGGCGTAGACAGTCAGATAAATTGCTGCGTAGCCGCCACCTTGCAAGATGAGACCGTAGTGCATGACTCGGTGCCGGAATCGATAGCCAGCCACAATCATCGCAACGCCCGCCATGCACAGCAGCGACAACCGCAATTCGATCGGGAACAGGGCATTGTCAGCGGCATATTTGGCCAGCAGACTCAGGCCGATAAAGGTGATGATGACGCCGATAATGACAAACGGGTTCAAAGCTTTGAGTCGATTGATAGCCTGACTCAAGATGTCATCCAAAGGCTGACCCGTCTCGGGCTTCTTCGACTCAACTGTGGCAGTCGAGCTCTGCTCAGGCTCGCTGGCGGAGAACGCCTCAACGGTCTTCGATGGCGCCAGTTCAGCCTGACTGGTCGGTATCGGCTCGGCGTCTCTGGCTGCCTGAAGGAGTGTCTTGTCTCGA
Organism: Oceanospirillales bacterium; assembly: GCA_003233095.1. Lineage (GTDB taxonomy): Bacteria > Pseudomonadota > Gammaproteobacteria > Xanthomonadales > SZUA-38 > SZUA-38. The sequence continues at coordinate 5,471 of QIKT01000048.1, forward strand.
CTCAGTGAATCATTGACTGTGACAGGCTGTGGCCATGTTCCTGCGTCTGGTTGTTGATCGGTAGTGGGATGCTCGAGTTGCGGGTCGTCGCTCCAGAGTGAGTCTCTGGTCGTCGTCTTTTCAGATCGTTTACTCCGACCCTCCAGTTGCTCCAGTCGAGCACTCAATTGATTGATTCGGCTCCAGGCACGTATCAGTACGCCGAGAAGCAGTCCAATCAGAACACCGACAAACCATCCATCACCGCCCAGTGAGGCGCTGGCCGAAAGGCCGACGATGGCTGCCAGAATGATGGCCAGTATCATGGGTCAGCCGTTGCGGACGTTGCTATGCAGTGGTCGCATTGTGACCTCGCGTTGTTGATTGATCAGACACAGATGATTCATCGGAACCGATTGCCAACCCGCTTCGCTGGTCAGCGGCTCGGATGCTGCGATGATTGTTTGGCGTGGGTCGGACGCCAATTCGGGCGCCTCGGACATGCTGCATGTCCCGTCAATGCAATGGTAACGCCCACCCTGATGGAGATAGAGCGTTTGCCCCTGATCGGTATTCGGTGTGGCATAGCGGGAGATGACCGCTTCAGTCCCATTTGTCAGCACCAGGTTCAGGTGCGACGAATGCGTGCTGCCTGCACCGGCGGCGGCTTTTTCGACCTGTTCAATCACCAGGCCCATGGCCTCTGCCATCTGTTCGAGGCTGGCCTCATTGATCTGCGCGTCGAGTGCGTCGATGATCATGGCGAATACAAGCTCGGAATCTGTGGATCCATCAATGCTGTGATAAGCCCGATCGGACAAGTCGGCCAGAAGACGACGCTTGATCGAGGCGAAACTTGCTACTTCGCCGTTGTGCATGAATGCATACTGCTTGTAGCAGAAGGGATGACAGTTCAGTTGGCTGACAGAGAGACCCGAGGTCGCTGCCCTGACATGAGCCAGGATACATTCACTGTTGGCCACTGGAGCCAGACTGGCGAGGTTGGCGCTACTCCAGGCTGGACTGACTTCTCGAAACAGGACCGGCTCCGAGCGAATGGCAGGTTCATACCAGGCGACACCGTAGCCGTCTCCGTTTAGCGGTTCTTCGCGCTCGCGAGCATGAAAACTCTGATGAATGATGGAATGGTCAGGCGCAACGACTAGCGAGGCCAGTGATATTTCAGGCCCGAGATAGAATGCAAATCGGCACATGACATTTCCCCTTGCTCAGTGCAGAGTCGTCTTGGTGGACTGACCAGGTCAGTGGACCAATGTGGACCACGGAAATCAGCCAGATGGCAGCAATTCGCTGAGAGTGGACCGCAGTTCGCGAGTCTGGACTGGCTTGGTCAGATACCCCTTCGCTCCCTGGCGCAGGCCCCAGAGACGATCAGTCTCCTGATTTTTAGTAGTCACCAGAACGACTGGAATATGAGAGGTTCGCTCATCTCTGCTGAGACTGCGAGTGGCCTGAAAACCATTGAGGTTTGGCATGACGACGTCCATCAGCACCAGGTCAGGTAGTTCGGCTCGGGCTCGTTCGACGCCTTCCTTGCCATCTTCGGCGGTGATGGTCTCATGACCCATCCCTTCAATCAGTTGTTGCATGTTGTAGAGCTGAGAGGGTGAATCATCCACTATCAATATCTTGGCCATATGGTCCTCACGTTTCATGTCCCTATACAGCAGAATTCTATCAGAGAACACTGGGGAATAGTAATTGGCGATGATGGGTGTTCAGCAAAGATCGGTCTTGTGACACCGTAGGTCAGGGCAGCGGCTTTGGTCAGTCTTCAGTCGTTCAGGCGCACCAGACAACGGCCTCTTGATTGGCCTGCGAGCATCGACTCGAAGACCGGTGTCAGCTGATCCAACGTGACCTCGGAGGTGGCAATCTGCTCAAGCATGGGTGGCTTGAGGTCGCTGGCCAGTCGGTTCCATATCTTGCGGCGCATCGGATAGGGACAGCCGGCAGAGTTGATGCCGAGCAGGCCGATGCCACGAATAATGAAGGGCATGACCGTTGTGTGCAGTTCCATACCTCCGGCCATCCCACAGCTGGCAATATTGCCCCATGGCTCAATGACTCGTGTCAGGCCTTCGAGCATTTCACCGCCGACATTATCGATTGCTCCCGCCCAGGTGGCGCGCTCCAGTGGGCGTTGGCCCCAGTGAAGTTCATGACGAGAAATGCACTGCGTGGCACCGAGCTGTTGCAACCACTCGAACTCCTGGTCCTTGCTGCTGATCGCATGCACGCGATATCCGGCTGCGGTGAAAATTTGTATGGCCAGTGTCCCCACGCCTCCGGTGGCGCCTGTGACGACCACTGGCCCCATGTCAGGATGTTGACCGGCCGCTTCCATGCGCATCAGAGAGAGTGCGGCAGTAAAGCCTGCCGTGCCAAGAATCATGGCTTCACGCGGGCTCAAGCCATGAGGCAGTTTGACCGCCCACCTGGACTCGACGCGTGCTCGTTGGGAGTATCCCCCATGTCGTGTTTCGCTTAATCCGCAACCGGTGACCAGAACAAGGTCGCCTTCGTTAAAATGCGAATCACTGCTCGAGAGCACTTCGCCGCAGACATCGATCCCTCCGGTCAGAGGGAACTGTCGGAGGATCTTGCCCTGACCGGTGCCGGCCAGAGCATCCTTGTAGTTGATGCTTGAGTATAACGTCCTGATCAGCAACTCACCTTCGCCCAGATCGTCATCGGTCAGAGTCTCGACCTTGGTATGGTGCTGGCCGTTGCGCTGATCAATACGAAACGCTTCGAAGTTTTTGGTCTGCTGTTCAGTCATCAGATATGGACTCAGTTGACGCGGTGAATGGCGCGCTTGTCCACAGCCAGAGCGGCTTCGTGGACCGCCTCGGACATGGTTGGGTGTGCATGGACAATTCGAGCCAGGTCTTCAGCGCTGCCGTGGAATTCCATCGCGACCACCGCTTCGGCAATCAACTCCGATGCGTTGGCCCCGCAAATGTGCACACCCAGCAGTCGATCTGTCTCGGCATGGGCAAGCACCTTGACCAGGCCGGCGGTATCGCCACTGGCCAGCGCCCGTCCGGCTGCTGCAAATGGGAAACTACCAGACCGATAGGGGATACCCGCATCCTTGAGTTCCTGCTCGGTCTTGCCGGTCCACGCGATTTCTGGCTCGGTGTAGATGACCCAGGGTACCAGGTCCAGATTCAGATGGGCTTTCTTGCCTGCGATTCGTTCTGCGACGGCAATGCCTTCTTCGGTTCCCTTGTGTGCCAGCATTGGTCCGCGAACCACATCGCCAATAGCCCAGACATTCTTCACAGAGGTTCGGCATTCATCATCGACCTCGATTTGCCCGCGGTCGGTCAGTGTGACCCCGCAGCCCTCGGCCAGCAGGCCGGCGGTTTGCGCACGGCGACCGACGGCGACCAGCAATTTGTCGACAACGATCTGATGAGTCTCACCGGATTGTTCGTATTCGACGACCACACGGCCGCCTTGAAGCTCGGCTTTGTTGACCCTGGCTCCCATTTTGATATCCAGTCCCTGCTTCTTGAACTCGCGCTGTGCAGCCCGAGCGATGTCCGTGTCAGCTGTAGCGAGAAACTCTGGCAGTGCTTCCAGAACGGTAACTTCGGCGCCGAGTCGACGCCAGACACTGCCCAGTTCCAGTCCGATGACGCCGGCGCCAATCACGCCCAGTGATTCAGGGACTGCATTGACGTCCAGTGCGCCGGCGTTGTCGAGAATGGTCTCGTTGTCGTAGGGAATGCCAGGAATCTGGATGGGCACCGAGCCACTGGCCAAAATGACATGATCGGCATTCAGATGTTGCTGTTCACTACCGTCAAGAGGCGTGACGGTGACCTTGCAGTCGGCATCCAGCTCTCCGGTACCCGCGAAAACGGTAATACCATTGGCCTTCATCAGTATGGCGACGCCACTGGTGAGTTTTTTGACGATGCTGTCCTTGCGCTCAATCATGGTAGGCACGTCGATGGTCGGTTCGCTGGTCTGGATGCCATGGGACTTGTAGTGGCCGCCAATGTGTTCAAAATACTTGGAGGAATCCAACAGTGCCTTCGATGGGATGCAACCCACATTCAGGCAGGTACCGCCGAGTGAGTTCTTGCCATCCTTGCCAACGAAGTTGTCGATGATGGCAGTCTTCATGCCCAGTTGTGCAGCGCGAATGGCTGCTGGGTAGCCGGCTGGGCCGGCACCAATAATGATGACGTCAAATGATGTGCTCATGAGAGTGTGTCGATGTCCTTTGTGTTCGCTTGGTTGAGTCTAGCAGTCTGTTGGGCTTGAGGTGATCTACTGCGAAAAACCCGAGTTTGGCCAGATGTCCCGATCTTGTTGGTTACATAGCGGTGCTATTCGCTTCAAAAGATCGAAAAATCTGACTCAAATCGACTGTTCCTCGCGTTGATCAGTCAAGTCCGACAGGCTCTTAGATGTTCAGCATCAGGCGGCTTGGGTCTTCCAGAGAATCCTTGATAGCCACCAGGAACTGTACCGCGCTGGCGCCATCGATGATGCGATGATCATAGGTCAGAGCGATGTACATCATTGGCGCTGCAATCACCTCGCCATTCTCGACGATGGGTCGTTCCTTGATGGTGTGCATACCCAGAATAGCACTCTGAGGCATATTCAGAATGGGGGTGGAGATCAGTGAGCCAAAGACGCCGCCATTGGTGATGGTGAAAGTGCCACCTTGCAGGTCTTGCATTTGAATGCTGCCTTCACGAGCCTTTTTGGCGTAGTTGCGAATCGCGGACTCGATGTCTGCAAAGCCCATCATTTCGGCATTGCGCAGTACCGGAACGATCAAGCCGCGATCGGTGTTGACCGCAATTCCGATGTCCTGGTACCCGTGGTACAGCACATCGTTGCCATCAACGCTGGCATTGACGACCGGGAATTTGCGCAGCGCATCGGTACAGGCCTTGACGAAAAAGGACATCAATCCCAGGCGAGTGCCGTGCTTCTCTTCAAAGGCCGCTTTGTGTTGAGCGCGAATGCCCATGACAGCCTTCAAGTTGACTTCATTGAATGAGGTCAGCATGGCCGCAGTACTCTGAGCTTCGTTCATCCGCTCTGCGATTCGCTGACGCAATCGAGACATGGGCACACGTTCGACCTCGCGTGCTCCAGCGCTGACTTGAACAGAGCGCTTTTCAGCGCTTGTTGAGGACTGGGTCGTCGCTGCCTGTTTGGCAGGGCTGCCACTCTTCATGTGGTTGAGCACATCTTCCTTGGTCAATCGACCGTCACGCCCCGTGCCGCTGATTAGCGATGGATTGAGATTGTTTTCATCGACCAGACGCCGGACTGATGGACTCAGCTCGTCATCATGCGCCTCTGATGGGGCGGAAGTCTCCTCGGACGATCCGCCTTGTTCGCCGCCCCGGTCGGCAGACACATCGCTGATCTCTCCGGCTTCGACCACACCCAGAAGGGTGTCCGTGGTGACCACCTGGCCTGATTCCTGTGCAATCTCCTTCAGGACGCCATCGCATGGCGAGGGGACTTCGAGGACGACCTTGTCGGTTTCCAGGTCGACCAGATTCTCATCGCGACGGATGGTGTCACCAGGCTGTTTGTGCCAGGCGGCAACGGTGGCATCGCTGACCGATTCGGGCAACACGGGAACCTTGATTTCAACGCTCATTTCAACTCTTCTCCTGAGGGCTGATCACAGTCTTTAACCGATACCAGATGATCTGGAGGGTCAATACTGCAATCGGACTGCCTGTCTATGGCCTGATTCTTGGGCTTGTTTGATTATTTGGGCGCTCGCTGTGAGGCACTGGAGGCCAGTGCTGCACTGACCAGAGCGGTCTGTTCACGGACATGTTGTTTATAACGACCGGTAGCTGGTGACGGTGACGCCGGGCGGCCGGCAAACAACAGTCGGGTCTGTCTGGGGATCGATTCGTGGATATGATGACGAATCTGATACCAGGCACCCTGATTTTGTGGTTCTTCCTGACACCAGACGACTTCTTCCAGTGCGCTGTAACGGGCCAGCTTCTCGGTCAGTTCTTCACGCGGGAACGGATGCAGCTGTTCGACTCTCAGCACCGGAATGTCGATCTGTTTCTCGGCCCGCATATCGCACAGATCATAGTAGACCTTGCCGGAACACAGCACGACGCGTTTGACCTGATCGTGTGCTTCGACCACCCGGTCCTCGATGACTTCCTGGAATCGGCCGCTGGTGAGTAGCCCGTAATCCGAAGTGGCATCCTTGTGCCTGAGCAGGCTCTTGGGCGTCATGACGATCAGCGGCTTGCGAGAGTTTCGAACCATCTGGCGTCTGAGCATGTGGAACATCTGTGCCGGAGTCGTTGGGACGCAGACTTCGATATTGCCATGCGCGCACAGCTGCAGGAATCGTTCCAGACGAGCCGACGAATGCTCAGGCCCCTGACCCTCATAGCCGTGAGGCAGCAACATGACGAGTCCGCAGAGTCGGCCCCATTTGGTCTCGCCTGAGGTGATGAACTGGTCAATCACGACTTGGGCACCGTTGGCAAAATCACCAAACTGACCTTCCCAGATGACCAATGTGTCCGGGTCAGAGCTGGCAAAGCCGTATTCAAATCCGAGCACGGCCTCCTCGGACAACAGCGAATCGATGATGGTGACCACTCGGTGGGTCGACTGATCTTCCTGTTTGCCTTTCGCCAGCATGGCCAGCGGGGTATGGGTTGCCCCATCCGGCTGGTTGTGAAGAACCGCATGACGGTGAAAAAACGTGCCGCGACCACAATCCTGTCCGACGAGTCTGAGGCCGAAGCCGTCGTCGATCAGTGATGCGTAGGCCAGATTCTCTGCAAAGCCCCAGTCCATGCGTTGTTCGCCATCGGCCATCTTGCGCCGCTGATCCATGATGTTTTTAACCCGGGGGTGCAACGTGAACCCTTCCGGGAGTTCCAGCAGTGCTCTGGAGAGTGATTTGGCATGCTCGAGTTCGAGATAGGTGATCACCTGTTCGTCCAGACGTGCGTTCAAATGCGGTGCCCAGTCGATCACGTACTCGGACTCGGACTGGAAATCTTCATCACGTACTTCGGCCACGGGACGACCTTCATCCAGGGCAGTTCGATACTGATCTTGCATGGCGCGGGCGTCCTGCTCGGTGATGGTGCCCTCATCGATCAGTTGTTTGACGTACAGCTCGCGCGTGGTGGGCAACTTGCGAATGGTCTGATACATCAACGGCTGCGTGGCGGCTGGCTCGTCGGCTTCGTTGTGGCCGTGACGGCGATAACAGACCAGATCGATCACCACATCCTTCTTGAACTGCATGCGAAAATCAGCGGCGGCCTGCATGCAGAACATCACCGCTTCAGGGTCATCCCCATTAACGTGGAAGATGGGTGCCTGGACCATCTTGGCCACTTCGGTGCAGTACAGTGTTGAACGCGCATCGATCGGGTTGGAGGTGGTAAAGCCAATCTGGTTGTTGATGACGATATGCATGGTGCCGCCAACATGAAAGCCGCGCGCCTGTGACATGTTGAACAGTTCCATGTTGACGCCCTGGCCTGCGAAGGCTGCATCGCCATGGATGAGAATGGCCATGACCTGCTCATGGGCAAAGTCGCCGCGACGGGTCTGCCGGGCACGCGCCGAGCCGGAGACTACCGGGTTGATGATTTCCAGATGAGAGGGATTGAAGCCCAAAGCCACATGGACATTGCCACCCGGTGTGCTCATCTCGGAGGAGAAACCCAAGTGGTATTTGACATCGCCCATTCGTCCAGAGCTGTCATCGCTGCCCTTGCCCTCGAATTCGTCGAACAGATCCTGGGCCGATTTACCGAGAATATTGACCAACACATTCAGTCGACCGCGATGGGCCATGCCGAGCACCACCTCGTGAATCGACTGGTCACCGGCTTTCTGGATCAAGCCATGCATCATCGGAATCAGAGAGTCGCCACCTTCGAGCGAGAATCGTTTCTGCCCCACGTACTTGGTGTGCAGATAACGTTCCATGCCTTCGGCAGCGGTCAGCTTTTCGAGAATGTAGCGTTTTTCATCGGTGGAGTAATCGAATTGCCCCTGTGCGGACTCGAAACGCTGCTGTATCCAGACCCGCTGTGGCGTGTTGGTAATGTGCATGTACTCAAGTCCGATGCTGCTGCAATACACCTGGTTGAGCCGTGTCATCAACCTGGCCAAACTCATTTCGGGGCCGCCGGCGAATGAGCCGGTATTGAAATGCGTGTCCATGTCGGACGCTTCGAGACCTTGTGATTCCGGTTTCAGATCAGGGATATCCTGTCTTGGACTGAGCTTGAGCGGATCGAGGTTGGCAGCCTGGTGACCGCGCACCCGATACGCATTGATCATCCGTAGCACAGCCGCCTGTTTACGTGTTTCGGTAGAATCTGGCTGATGGCTGCTGCCGGTCGGCTGCTGGCGACCCAGCGCTTCGAATCGATCGATGATTTGCTGGTGGCGGACGTCCTGTTGTCCCGGAGTCTGTAACGAGTCGAAAAATTCTCGCCAGTGTGTGGCAACCCCCTGAGGATTGGACAGGTAAGCGTCGTACAAATCTTCCAGATAGGCAGAGTTTCCGCCGGCCAGGTGCGATGACCGTGTCAGTTCGTCGAGGTATTGGCTCACAGCGTGGGGGTTCCCATTGTTGATAGCAGATACAAGTCTGCATCATTATATCGATTCACTGCTCAACAATGAAGCTCTTGAAGGATGAGTGCAACTGGCTCGATAGCGGAGACATATAATTGTGTTTAATCAGTCTGATAGCTTGCCTTGAATGTCACTATGTCGTGGTGTGTTGCTGGACAACTCTGGCTAACAAGCCACCATGGCCTTCGTCAGGGACTCGTCAAAGTGCTGAGCTGGCCTATTGAGGTGTCTGGAGAACACATGATCCAGAAGCGTCGACGTATAAACGATTCTGTGAGGCTTCAGTCACGTTCTGTTAAGGTCGCATTGCTTAGACTGTCCTCACAATAAGAATTCATCAAGGGAGTGTCATCATGATCCATGCCAAAGTGCGCACCGATTCTCAAAATCAGCCCTTTCGGCTGAGTGTTCTGAGCCTGATCGCGATCGTCGTGGCCATGACTGCTTGCACGACCACAAACCCCTACACGCGTGAGGAGCAAACCAGCAAGGCCAGCAAGGGAGCGGCTGTGGGCGCGGTGGTCGGAGTTCTGGCCGGGTTGCTTAGTGGTGATGACAGCCGAGACCGGCGAAAGCGAGCGTTGATCGGCGCCGGCGTCGGTGCCATTGCCGGTGGATCAGTCGGCTATTACATGGACGTTCAGGAAGTCAAGCTGCGCCAGCAACTTCAAGGGTCGGGCGTGAGCGTGAGCCGCAATGGTGATGAGATTATTCTCAATATGCCAGGCTACATCACATTCGATGTCAATCAGGCCAACGTCAAACCAGAGTTTGCCGAGGTGTTGTCATCAGTCACCCTGGTGCTGGACGAATACGATCAGACACTGCTTGAAGTGGTCGGGCACACCGACTCATCGGGCTCTGAGGACTATAACCAGCTGCTGTCCGAACGCCGAGCCGGTGCAGTCGCCACTAACCTCATGCGCCAGGGGCTGGATCCTCTTCGGGTCGAAACCGCGGGCTACGGCGAACGCTTCCCTGTGGCGGATAACGGCAGTGAATCCGGCAAACGACAGAATCGTCGCGTTGAATTGACGGTGGTGCCACTGACTCGCGGCTGACCGGTAGTCGCCGTGCCGATCCAGTGGTCGAGCACGGCTCTTAACGAAATTTGAATCTTCAAATGATTATATTGTCTGGCTGGGTGGCCTGAAGTACAAACCAATGACGAATCGATTGAGTGGCAAGATCTGGCAACGACTGAGCAGATGGCCCATTTCGACTGCATTACTGCTGGCAGCAGGAACCGCTGTAATGGCCACGCCAGCTCAAACTTTCGACTTTTCTGATCTACAGCTCGATCCCCCCATTCTACTCAATCAAGCCCCTGAGCCTGTGGTCAACCCCGATACGATATTTGCAACATGGATGCATCAGGCCCTGGAGGATGCAGCGATTCCAGGGGCAGCCTACGCTATTGTCCGTGACGGCGAACTGGTGATGATCGATAGCTACGGTGTTCGGGAGTTGGGGGCAGAATCTTCAGTCGACAACGACACACTGTTCCGGATTGCATCAGTGTCCAAGACGTTTGCCTCGGCGCTGGCGATCAAGCTGCAAGGCGAGGGACGTCTGACTCTGTCTGACCCGCTGCTTGATTACCTTCCGGATCTTGAATTCGCCGATCCGATTCGAGCCGAATCGGTGACTCTTGGGCACTTGATCGGCCAGCGCAGCGGCATCGTGCCTCACGCCTATGACAATTTGCTCAACCATGGCGAATCGCTGAGCCGAATTCTTCCAAAATTTTCCGAACTCAGCTTTCTGTGTGCTCCAGGCGACTGTTATTCCTACCAGAATGTTCTGTTCGGCCTGATTGCTCCGATCATCGAAGCGGTGACCGATACCAGTTATGCTCAGCTGCTCGCTGACACGTTTTTTACACCCCTGAAGATGGCGACGGCCTCGGTGGGACACCAGGCGTTCATGGATGCCAGCAACCGCTCAGCGGCACACGTTCGCAAGGGGGCCGGCTGGGCGGCCGCAGAGGTTACAGCGAACTATTATGCCGTGCCTGCTTCGGCCGGAGTCAATGCCAGTATCAACGACATGAGTCACTGGCTGATGGCGCAGATGGGACAGTCGACGGAGGTTCTTTCCGCCTCAGAGTTGCAAGCGCTGACCGTGCCAGGTGTTCGGACCACGCGTCAGCTGTACCGGCGTGATTGGCGACATTTTCTCGATGATGCCCACTACGGACTTGGGTGGCGTCTGTACGACATCGGCGGCCAGACGCTTGTCTATCACGGTGGATGGGTCAAGGGCTTTCGCAGTCATATCGCCTACTCACCGGATCATCAGGTCGGTCTGGTCATTCTGCTGAACGCTGAATCCCGGGTCATGAGTCAGCTGACCAGTCACTTCTGGCGACAGGTGTTTGAGGTTGCTGAAGAGGGCTGATGTCAGTCGCCAGGGCGAGTGACATCACTGGCGTTGATCGACTTGCGAATCTGCGCACAAGCAAGAAACAGAAGGCTTTCCTGCGTTTATTCACCCTGTAAAAAAATCCCGGCGATTGCCGGGATTTTAGGATGCTTCAGTTCGCCTTCCATGAAGCGGTGTGCATCAAAGTAGACCACATTCTGATCCACATTCTGCCACTCGCTGACCTGCCACATCCATCACTTGCGCGGGTGGACAGATGTGCCTGACGCTGCTCTGCGAGCTGACGAACATGAACCACCGCTACCGTCACCTTGCCACTGTTGTATTCAGCGACCAGAGTCGGGGTCAGGTCTTTGCCCAGAGCGGTGGAGAGATCGAGCATTATGCTCTGCGAGGTGCCCTGGGTGCGATCGAGCAACTGCTTCAGAGTTTCTGGCCACTGTCGCGCTATTTGTTCTGATGGTTGCGGGTCTGACCTGGCTGCTGATTAGCCTGTTCTGAGGACTCATTCGGCTTGATCTGCAGTCAGGATGACAGTTCGGTGTTATCTGTAGCTTGAATTGTTGTTCATGTGAGACCCGTCAAAGACGAGGTCTGCTTCGGTCTGATAAACTCACCGTGCTTTGCAGATGCCAGAGATCAAAGATCAGACGGTTGGAACTTGATCGGACAGCCTGCTAGCGGTCGATATTTCCCAAGTAATCTTGTCCGTGACAGTGACTGTGTGCGGGCTAACCGTTGATGTCATCATTCGTCACAGCGCATAAATCAAGGATTCTCATGCAGACTCAATCCCCCATTCATTCCGGTGCTCGACCATCGTCACTGATTCCGCGTTTTGGGATCGTGGTGGTGTTACTGGCGCTGCTGACGCTGAACATGGTCTCGGCACAAGAGCCCATCTTCATGAACGAAATACACTATGACAATGTGGGCGGGGATACCAATGAAGGCGTTGAGCTTGCAGGTCCCAGTGGCACAGATTTATCGGGTTGGTCCATTGTGGCCTACAACGGCAACGGCGGGGCCAGTTATAGCACCACCGCAGTCAGCGGTGTGATTAGCGATCAGTGCGGTGGATTTGGCACCGTGAATGTTCCAATTTCAGGTCTGCAAAATGGTGCACCTGATGGTGTCGCGGTGGTCGATGATCTGGGCACTGTCGTTCAGTTTCTGAGTTACGAGGGCAGCTTCGTGGCCACCAATGGCCCTGCAAACGGCCTGACCAGTGTGGATATCGGAGTGGTCGAGAACAGCTCGGCCGAAGGGTTGTCGCTGCAGCTGAGTGGCACCGGTCAATTCTATGAAGATTTCAACTGGAATACTCCGGCGACCGCAACCGCGGGTGACTGCAATACCAACCAGACCTTCATGCTCGCAGGTGATACCCCACCTCAGGTCGCGATCATGCCTGCCAACTTGGCGACTGATGTCCCGATCGACAGCAACATCGTGCTCACTTTCAGCGAACCAGTCGATGTTGCCGCGGGTGCACTTGAATTGACCTGCATCAGCAGCCCGTCTGAATTGTTTCCTGTGACGCCTCAGGATGATGTGACCAGCCTGACGCTGGATCCACAGGTGGACTTCGCGTTCAACGATACCTGTTCTGTAACGATCATCGCCACATCGGTGCTCGACAATGATGACACACCCGATCCGCTTGACGGCAACGGCGATGGGACCGGTGGTGATGATTTCATGTCGAGCTTCTTTACCAGCGGGGACAACCCGCCCACTGTCACCTCAACTGATCCGATGAATGGAGCCGTAGGCGTCGATGGCACGACTGACATCACGATCAACTTTTCCGAACCGATCACCGCGTCGGGATCGGCAATCACACTGATTTGCGACAGCGGGCCGGTCACCTTCACTGGCCTTCCGGTGATCAACAGCAACCCGATTGTGATTAACCCGGATGTTGACCTTGTTGACGCCGAATCTTGCACCGTGACCGCTGTGGCTGCAGAGATCGTCGCATCGACCGGTATCGCTGATGTACTGGATGGCAATAGCGACGGCACGGCTGGCGATGACTTCCAGTTCAGTTTCATGGTCGGCTTTCCAGTGTTCGAGATTTTTGATATTCAGGGCGAAGGCCTGGCCTCAGTATTCGACGGTCAGACGATCACCACCCGCGACAATATCGTCACTGCGGTTGATACCAACGGTTTCTATATTCAGACGCCCGATTCGCGCGATGATGGCAATGTGAATACTTCCAATGCCCTGTTCGTCTTTACCGGAGGTGCGCCGACTGTAGCGGTCGGTGATCAGGTCGACGTCACCGCGCAGCTGATCGAGTTCAATGATCTGACTGAATTCGGTTTCACTGATCTGGAAATCACCATCGACTCGAGCGGCAATGCCATTCCAACCGCGATTGTCTTCGATGAAAGCCTGCCGTCTCCGGACCCCACGGTGAGCTATTGCAACACCGATCTGGACACGGCGAAATTCGAATGTCTTGAAAACATGCTGATTGATATCCCTCGTGCTTTTGTGGGTGCGCCGTATTCGGGATTCTTTTCAAGCACCCAGCGCAACGACATTCTGGTAGTGCGAGCCGGTGATGAGCGATCTTTTCGTGAGCCGGGAATCGAATTCCCGGGCGAGATGGGTTTGCCGGTCTGGGATGGCAATCCAGAGCTGTTCGAAATCTTCATGCCAGGCCTCGGTCTGACCTCTCAGGTCATTCCAGGGGGCAGCGAGATATCGGTACAGGGTGTTGTGTTCCAGTTCGGCAGCAATTATCAGATCAACCCAGCAGTTCTGACTGTGGTGAATGAAAACGTCATCCCCGGTCCCGTGTCAGCGGTTGCGGCCAATGTGGTTCAAGTCGGTTCAGCCAATCTGTTCCGTTTGTTCAATGACAACGATGACCCCGGTGTGGAAGATGACGACCAGATCGCAGATTCGCTCGAATATCAGAACCGTCTGATGAAAATATCGATGTACATTCGCAATGATCTGAATGCGCCTGACATTATTGCAGTGCAGGAAGTCGAGCGTCTGGACGTGCTGATGGATCTGGTGTCCCAGATTGTCACTGATGATCAATCGGTCGTCTATACGCCCTTTCTGACCGAAGGCAATGACCGAGGCGGCATCGACGTGGGTTTTCTTGTGCGCGAGAACGTGACGCAACTTGTCGTCAATCAGTTGGGTGCGACCGAGACGCTGAGTCTGGATGGGTCGTTACTGCACGATCGCCCACCCTTGTACTTGCAGGCGGAAATTGATGTGGCTGGACAGATCATGCGCGTCAACTTGTTGGTGGTTCACAATCGCTCACGCGGTAATATTGATGACCCTTCCGATGGTGCACGAGTTCGTCAGAAACGTCTTGAACAGGCCAATTCGGTGGCTGTCATGATACAGACCATTGAAACCGACAACCCTGGTGAAGCGGTGGTTGCCCTGGGGGACTTCAACGCCTTCCAGTTTACAGATGGCTATGTGGACTCGATCGGGCAGATTACTGGCACGGCCATCGAAGCCGACAACCAATTGTGGGTCGAGCCACTGTTTGTCGCCGATCCTCTGACTCAGGCGGTCAGTTTCCTGCCGGTCGGCGAACAATATTCTTTTGTGTTCCGCGGTGACGCTCAGATTCTGGATAATGCGCTGATGAATGCCGAAGCGCTGGCGCTGTTCATCTCGGCTGACTTTGCTCGCGGCAACGCCGATGCACCGCTGATATTCGAAGACGATGAGACCACATCGCTGCGCGCTGCCGATCATGATGGTCTGGTGATCAGACTGTCACTGAATCCCGATGATCTGTTCTCCGATGGTTTCGAGAGCAATTGATTCACCGCGCATCCCTTCAAAATCGCCAGTGGTCTCGCGCTGGCGATTTTTTTGTTGCGATAGTGATCGGCATCGCCTTCATCACCGGCACAGAGGTCTACAGTCACCCCTGATGCTCCGAAATCGGCTCGTTAAGTCCGACAGGCTGCTGGGGACGTGAGTGACAATCACTTCAGACAGAATAAGGGTCAGTATGGACCGATTCGCTTCGTCAACAATCTCGGGTGGGCTAGCCATGTCAGCGATCCGTCAGGCGTGCCTGATACGGGCCCAATCGTTGACCCACTGCTGGTCGACCCTGTTGTCGGCCACCTCAATCGGTTTCCAGGTATGTCGGCCAGATCGAGCCGGTGCTGGTTGGCTGGGATGATCCGTTCTGGTTGGATGTTTTTCCCGGAGGGATCATCCCTGTCCATGGCGAGCAGGATCTGTATGGATCATTGCGTTAAGACGGCCCCCTGGACTTGGGCACCGACGAGTTTGGCGAGTCAACGTTTGAAGCGCTGTTCAGCGACGGCTTTGAAGCGTCCCCCCGCTGAGGTGATACGAGGGTCCCTACGCCTCGTTACGAATGAACGCCATGGGTTTTGAGACCAGCACCGCTCGCGTATAGAGGGCGCTGATGGTCAGCATGGTCAGCATGAACACGGCCATGCCCGAGAGCATCACTACCCAGGGCAAGGTTACCTCGAGATTGAACCACAGCGACACCACCGTTCCACTGATCGCAGTGGCCAGACCAACGCCTACCAACAGGGCCAGGCCGCCCAGGGTGAGGAACTCGATGAATGATATCTGCCAGAGGTCTCGAGTCTGCATGCCCATCAGACGATAGTAGTGACTTTCTCGCTGTCGATCCTGTGAGGTCGAGATCAGTGATGCGAGAAAGATCAGCAGCCCGGCAACCAGACTGAGGCCGGTAAATATCTGAATCAGTTGACGAATCTGATCGACATAGGACTTGATTCGCCCGGCAATCAGCCCGGCATCAATGGTGGTAATGCCCGGATAGGCACGAGCCAGTGACAGCTGAA
>QIKT01000082.1 GCA_003233095.1 Oceanospirillales bacterium
ACCAGCGCGCCTCCGACATTCATCTCGAGCCGCGCCGAGATCGAAGCAATGTGCGCTTTCGGATTGATGGCGATTTGCATCAAGTCTACCAGATGCCGACGCCGGTGATGCACGCGGTCACCTCCCGGATCAAGATTCTCGGACGCATGGATGTGGCCGAAAAGCGCCGCCCTCAGGATGGCCGGATCAAGACCCGCACCCCTGATGGCAAGGAAGTGGAGCTGCGCTTGTCGACCATGCCCACGGCCTTTGGCGAGAAGTGCGTGATGCGTATTTTCGACCCAGATCTGGTCACGCGACAATTTTCCGACCTGGGCTTCTCCAACACTGAGGAAACCCTGTGGCGAGAGATGATCGAGCGGCCAAATGGCATTGTGCTGGTCACCGGCCCAACCGGATCGGGCAAGACGACCACACTGTACTCGACCCTCAAACACCTGGCCAAACCGGAAATCAACGTCTGCTCGATCGAAGATCCGATCGAAATGGTGATGGTCGAGTTCAACCAGATGCAGGTGCAAGCGAACATCAATGTCACCTTTGCACAGGGTGTACGAACCTTGCTGCGTCAAGACCCCGATATCATCATGATCGGTGAAATACGGGATCTGGAAACCGCCCAGATGGCCATCCAGGCGTCGCTGACCGGTCACCTGGTGCTGTCCACACTGCACACCAACGACGCGCCCTCGGCGATCGTCCGACTGATGGATCTGGGCGTGCCGCACTATCTGTTGCGAGGCTCACTCACCGGAATTGTCGCTCAGCGTCTGGTTCGAACCCTGTGCGCCCATTGTCGGGCCCCTGGCGAGCTGAACATTGATGCCTGGGCCGCCCTGACCGCGCACTGGAACATCGACTATCCGGGCACCATCAATGAACCGGTGGGCTGCAAACACTGCCGCAACACCGGCTATCGCGGCCGTACCGCGCTCTACGAAATGCTGCCCATCACACCTGGCATCACCAATCTGATCAACACGGATATCGATTATCAGGTGCTGGTCGATCATGCCTATCAGAACGGCCTGCAGCCGCTGAGAGTCGCCGCAGCGACCAAGGTAGCAGGAGGCCTGACCACCATCGCCGAGGTCGCCAAAGTGCTGCCACCACCGGTGGCCCGACCCAACTGAATCGCACAGCTTGCTGTGATCAACCGGGGTGGTTGCCGGTCCTGTTGTTGAACCACACACTGGAATTTGCCATGAAACTGACCCTGATCACCGCCCTGATGGTTACCCTGACCAGCAGCACTCTGCTGGCCCAGACCACCGAACCTGCGCCTGCGCCGCCAACCGCCACCCTTCAGACGCTGGACGAACTGGTTCGAGCCATCGATCCGGACGCCACACGTGAGGGCAACCAGTGGCAACTGGCCTGGCAGGAAATGACGCTGATCGTCGTGGCTGATGACGCCGCCGACCGGATGCGCATCATCTCGCCGATTCAACCGGTTGACCCGGATGATCCGGAGTTGATGCATCGCTTGCTGCAGGCTAATTTCGATGCTGCCCTCGATGCCCGCTATGCCGTGGCTCAGGGGATCATCTGGGGAACCTTCCTCCACCCTCTGTCAAGCCTCACACAGCGCGAATTTGCCTCAGGACTGATTCAGGTGGTCAATGTGGTCAACAGCTTCGGATCGACCTTCTCATCGGGCGTGTTCACCTACGGTGGCGGTGATAGCACCGATGAATATCGCGAGCTGTTGCGCCAGCTCGAATCTCGGGTGCCCTCATCAACATGAGTCAGTCAAACAACCCCATGCACGATGAGATGGCCGATGAATCCATGGTGCGCTGCCTGCAGGCGCAGGCGATTGCCATCTGGCCCCATGAACAGTCGCTGTTCGAAGGGCTGGGGCTGAATTCAAGCCATCGGATTCTGGACGTCGGTTGTGGCACCGGTGAAATCAGCTCCAGGCTGACAGCACTGAGCGGCGCTCAGGTCACCGGTCTGGATCTGATCGAGGAGCATCTGGCCCTGGCCCGCGAGCAACACGAGGCGCTGTCCGGTCAGCTCGATTTCGTCAATGGAGACGCCCTCAATCTCCCGTTTGACGATAGCCAGTTTGACCTGGTGGTGTGTCGACACATGCTGCATGCGATCCCGGATGTGGACCGCGCGCTGGACCAGATGCGACGGGTCACTCGTCCGGGTGGTCGCCTGTACTTGCTGGCCGAGGACTATGGGATGATTTTCTCGCACCCAACCAACCAGGACATGGACACCTTCTGGCGAGAGGGTGCCTGGCGCTTTGCAGAATCAAGAGGAGCAGACCTGCGCAGCGGTCGCAAGATTCCGGCGATGCTGATGGCCGCTGGCCTGCGTGATTTGCAGGTTCGGTATGTTCAGATTGACAGCCTGAATACCGATCGTGGCTTGCTCAGAGACATCTTCACCAGCTGGCGTGATGGACATGCCATCCCGGTTTCCAAGGCCACTGACCTGAGTGAACAGGAGGCCACTGACTATTTCAATGCATTGATCGATGCCGTGGATAATCCGGACGCTTATATCTGCTGGATGATCCCGCAAATTCTTGCAGAACTGTAACGGCGGTCTTTTGTCGGCCATTCAGACAGACTGATCCAATCGTAAAAAAGGGGACCGTTCCCTTTGACCAGCCTTTGGGTGGTGATAAGGTGTAAGCGGGGTGTACAAGTGCACAGACTGTGATACCACGCTCGACGGCATCGCCGTCCTGACACAATCAGGAGAATCAGCAATGGCAGCGAAGTTTGAATTATTCCAAAGTCCCAAGTCCAAGGAATACTACTTTCGCCTGAAAGCAGGCAATGGCGAAATCGTCATGAACAGCGAGGGATACAAAACCAAGAAGGCCTGCATGAACGGCGTCGACTCGGTTCGCAAGAACTGCGACAACGACGACCGCTATGAGTGCCGTCAGGCCAAGAATGGCAAGGACTACTTCATCATCAAGGCCGGTAACCACCAGGAAATCGGTCGGTCGCAGATGTATGCCTCGATGCGTTCTTGCCGCAAGGGCATGGCATCGGTCAAGCGCAATGGCAACTGCGATCGCTGCATGGACCTGACTGAAGACAGCTGATTGTTGCAGCGCATCGACTGATTGGCCGCTGACTAGCAGTCTGTCGGACTTGAGGTGATCTACTGCGAAAAACCCGAGTTTGGCCAGATTTTTCCTCGCGATGACCCGTTAAGCCCGACAGGCTGCCAGGTGGCCTGTCAGTGATGCGAATGATCAGGCCCCATGCCCTGCACCCAGGGGGCAGCGATCATGATCAGTGCACTGACTGCGATCAGACCGGCCAGCGGCTGGCGGGATATCGACGTTTTTCTGCCATCCAACGGGCCCGCATGCCGCTGGCTATGGTTGAGAGCATGGTTCCCAATCCAAAACCCATCATGATGACCACGCCTGTTCGAGGCGATTCGGTACTCGCAACCAGCAACAACATGCTGGAGACCAGCCCCCAGACCGCTGCCAACGCAAATCGGGTACCACCATGAGTACCACCCATCCATCGCATTGCCAACGGACGAATGCGTGAGAACAATCGCCCACCCAATCGATCCAGCCAACCGAGCCTGAAACTCGAGAGCATCAGTTCCAGCGCAATCAACAGCAACACCTCCCAGCCATGGCTGCCGGAATGGCAGACAGATTGTAAACCAGTGACCAGAGGAGATTTTGACGAACCACGCGCCGGGTCCGATCACCCAGGCGCATCAGGGCATCGATAGCATTCAGATTCGATCCGGTCATGACCACGTCGGCACAGCTGTGGGCCCGATCCGAACCCTGAGCAATCGTGACCGAGACCTGTGCTTCGGACAACACCAGCGCATCATTGATGCCGTCACCAATCATCATGATCGGTTTGCCTAGGGAGCCTCTGAACAAGTCTTAAGCGAGTTGGATTGAGAAGGGAAATGCGTCCGATCAAGGCGCATGAGCTGAGTCTTAGTGGTGCTATGGCTCGGTTCATGCAACGCAGAGGGGGCGTGTTTGACGCTCAAGACAACCGGTCATGACTGGTTCAGAGGCTCCCTAATTCAGGCCAGTATGCAACGGCGTTATCAGGGACCACAGAAAATGGTTTCATAACCCCATCGCCCGTTCCAATTCTTCATGCTCAAACGCATCCGCGTAAATTCGAACCTCGTCTGCTGACGCGCCTTCTGCGCGCAGCGCTTGCTTCCAATTGTTAGCAATCGTTTCCGCCATCTGTGATGCCAGTTGACGCGCGTCGGCTGGCGCCAAATCGAAAAACTCACAAGCTTCAAGCGCGATGTCGAGCGATGCGTCGAACGATTCGCCCTGGATGATACCCGTCTCCAGAACCCGGTGACGCGATGGGGACGGATTGATATCGAATGCTGGTGACAGTCGCCATCGATCCCCGCCCACATAGATGAAGCCGTGGTTTTTTAAATGATCCTCCTTGTTGGACACTAGGATCGTGAAGACGATCCGTCGCCAAAGCTCGTTCAGATCATCGACAGGCTTGCTTGAAATCTGACGGATCACATCGGATATGTCCGTGTAATAGCCGCCTTCGTCGCCTTCCCAGTCGAGCGCAGTACGGGCGGAAATATAAGGAATGCGTGTATCGCCCCGACGGTCAAACCGGCGAATGAGCGCGATGGGGCTGTCGCTGCTCTTCAATTCCAACTTCGCTTCTGCGACCCGCAGCCCGCATTGGTCGCCGAGTTTCAACGTTGCAACCTCGGCACGTTCGACAGGTTTTGTGTCAAGCATGGACGTAAACTTGGCGATCCATAGATGCCCATCAGCTTCCACATTCGCCTTTGGGCGCGCGCCGCCGAGCGAACCGGCGATGCCGGCAAGGTCACGGGCTTCTTCTTCAGCGCCGCCTGGATCACGCTCGAACCGCTGCGCGAGCCCGCGCAATCGTTCGAGTTCAACCAGACGCGGAATTGGTGGGGACAGATCCGACAGCGGTTCCATGTCTTCGCCCAAAAAACGCAACGCACCTTGCCGCGTGTGATCATCGGCAAGAACCAGATAGTCGAACTCGGTGAGGCCCCCGCCTAACGCCTTGGTCATCAAAGTACGTCCCCAGGAGTCTGGCGCGGCATCGGCAAAGCACGAAGCAAGAGCCGAACGCTTGTCTTTTCGTCCAGTGCTGTAGTGGCTTCCTTCACACAGAGGCAAGCCCGGCGAAAGCGCCAAGCGATCGGGCGCCGCCAGCCATTGCTCGGCGTACTCGAATTGCGAATGCTGACGTTTGCCATCGGCCTCAAACCGCAGACGGCCGACGATACGCTGGCCTTCACCAAGAGCGACGATCGCTTCGGGCATCAGAAGCCGACCCCTTCATCATCATCTATATCCGATGAGAGATTTGGCCCGGCTTTTCTGGACGGCCCAGCATTAAGAGGGGGTGATTTGGGTTTTCGCTTGCCGTCGATCCGTTTCGGGAGCGCTTCGCGATCGAGAAGCAGTCCAGTGCCATCAGACCCAGCATCGAGGAAGTCCGAGATTCGGTCAAGTTCACCCAGCACGAGGCAAGCCATCGCCAGTGTGCCGATGCTGACGCCAGCATCTCCTTTCTCCAGCCGGATGACAGTGCTTTCGGACACACCGATCCGTTCGGCGAACCCCTTTACGGAAATTCGCCGTTTCAAACGGGCTGTCTTGATGTTTGCTCCCAAAGTTTCAAGAGCCCGTCGCGCGTTCAAAGAACTCACTTTAATTGCCATATATGACATCTATTTAGTGTTTAATTATCAAATATGACAGTTAGCACAATAGAAACCGAAGTGCAACCATCTTCTAAACGGTAGCTGTGAAGCCGATTATTTGTCTGGCTTTTCCGTTTTGGCACTCATAGGATGGCCGAAGCCTCAATTCTCATCAGTCTTCTTGTATTTTGACCGTGGCGCCATGATCAAAATATGGAAGGTATCTACAATGGGTTCGGTTGCTGCATTTGCGGCGCAACTGGTAATTTACCCCATTTCCCTCCCGCAATCCTGAACTGGTTGCTCTTGGGAGGCCGTAAATATCCTTGAGCGTACCGCTATCTACACTACCCAGGAAGCCTGTCGTAGACTGAATCAACCTGAAGGGTTTGGATACCTGTTGCCTCTAATCCATTACATCAGCCCTTGAGAACTCATCATGACCCACCCTTCGGATTCCACTGATCACCTCGACCGTCAACTTGAGCAATTGGCCAGCATCTCAGGCAGCGATGCCTTCGAGCGCGTACGAGCTGCTATTGATCAACAACGCCATCGGCATGGCCGTAACGGCCATCGGCACAATCCATTTCAGCCTCAAGGGCGATCCGTTTGGCTACGTTGCCCTGGGTCTGACCACAGCCGTCTTATTATGGTCTGCCCTTCGTTCTGCCAGACAGGCACCAAACACTTTATGATCTGGATTTGGACCGTTCACTTGATTGCACAATGGCGCAAGGTTCTGGGCGTCCCCGAGGGCACCATCGCTTCCCGACTCCACCATGCCCGCAAGCAACTGTCAGAGCAGTTGGGTTAAGCGGCCTCTCTACCAATCTGCGCGAACGGGATCGAGACGCGTGTATCGAGTCCTGATGATGCAATGGCTCAGCCCATGTTCACGCAGAAGTGGTCGGCGTTGTCGCTTCAGACAAGCGGTCATGGCATTTTCAGTGCCTCCCAGGGCAGAATCGAACACAATTCACCCACGGTCCACCGCTCAACAGGATGATATGAACTGACTTAAAGCACAGGCGACGACTATGGAAATACTCCAGAATGACTGATACTATTGCCTGTTGATCTGCCTGTCCTGGGGATCGATCGTGCAAGAACTTTTTGCAACCAACACGGTCTGAACCAACAGTAGATACAGATTTATATGGAGAACTCATCATGACCACAGCAACCGTGGCCACTACATTGCCGGTACCTTCCCAGATTGGCAGCATTGATGCATACATCAGTGTGGTCAATCAGGTGCCGTTGTTGACCGTCGAGCAAGAGCAGAGCCTGGCTCGCTCCTACCGCGACGATAGCGACCTGGAGTCCGCCCGCGGATTGGTGATGGCTCACCTGCGTTTTGTGGTGCACGTCGCCCGAAGCTATTCCGGCTACGGCCTTCAGCTCGGCGACCTGATCCAGGAAGGCAATATCGGTCTGATGAAGGCCGTCAAGCGATTTGATCCTGATCAGGGTGTGCGCCTGGTGTCGTTCGCCGTCCACTGGATTCGCGCCGAAATGCATGAATTCATCCTGCGTAACTGGCGCATCGTCAAGGTCGCCACCACCAAGGCACAGCGCAAACTGTTCTTCAATCTACGCAAGAACAAGAAGCGTCTCGGCTGGTTCACTCACGCCGAAGCGCATGCTGTCGCCAAAGATCTTGGTGTGCCCCCTGAAGTGGTGGTCGAGATGGAGTCTCGCCTGACCGGTCAGGACATCGGTTTCGATGCCCCTACCGACGAGAACGAGGACTCGCCAGTCTCACCGACCAACTTCCTGCCCACCGCTGAACTGGACCCGGAAACGGCCTACGAGCGTTCGGATTGGAAAGATCATCACACCACCATGCTCTATCAGGGTTTGAACAAGCTGGACGCACGCAGCCAGGACATCATTGCCCGACGCTGGCTCAGTGACAACAAAGTCACTCTGCAAGAACTGGCAGACGAGTATTCGGTATCGGCGGAGCGCATCAGACAGCTCGAAGCCAATGCTTTGAAAAAAATGAAGGCCATGATCGCCGCCTGATCGGCAGGCGCATCAGTTGCCGAGACTGATTTACAATCCGAACCCCGCCTCTAATATCTGCGGGGTTTTTTTCATCACGAACGGGAGAAGCAACACATGTCAGTACTGGTTGGTAAAAAAGCCCCTGATTTTGACACCGCAGCGGTTCTTGGCACCGGCGAAATTGTCGATGACTACAACTTTCACAAAGCCATCGACGGCAAGCTGGGTGTGCTGTTTTTCTACCCGCTGGATTTCACCTTCGTCTGTCCGTCTGAGCTGATCGCCTTTGACCATCGCCTCGAAGAGTTCAAGAAACGTGGTGTCGAGGTTGTCGGTGTCTCCATCGATTCACAGTTCAGCCACAATGCCTGGCGCAACACCCCGGTCAATCAGGGTGGAATTGGCCCGGTGGGTTACACGCTGGCAGCCGACATCATGCACAAGGTCTGCCGGGACTACGGCATTGAACACCCCGAAGACGGCGTTGCGTTTCGTGCTTCATTCTTGATTGACACAGACAAGGTGGTCCGTCACCAGGTTGTCAACGATCTGCCACTGGGCCGCAACATTGACGAAATGCTGCGCATGGTCGACGCACTGAAGTTCCATGAAGCGCATGGTGAAGTCTGCCCGGCGGGCTGGCAGGACGGCGAAGAAGGCATGACCGCCACGACCGATGGCGTCGCCGAGTATCTGAGTAAGAAGGCCGACGCACTGTAAGCGGTCATTTGCCCAATGATGAACTCGAAAAAGGGGAGCGCTGCTCTCCTTTTTCATGCCTGCAACACACTCAGTTAGCCGGTCTGATCCAGACCCTGGGGTCAATGGTCTTGCCAGTCTTGCGTAGCTCGAAGTACAAGCCACTACCATTGATCAGACTGTTATCGCCAACCGTGGCGATGACCTCATCACGTCCCACCCAGTCTCCGACATCCTTGAGCAGGGCCTCATTGAAACCGTAGAGAGACAAATAGCCGTCCCCATGATCAACGATCATCAGCAGCCCAAAGCCTCGCAACCAGTCCGAGTAGGCGACCCGGCCATAGGACACCGCCCGAACGCTGTCACCCTTGCTGGCCTTGATCAGGGCGCCGAGACGATTCATCCCGCCGGGCTTGCTCTTGCCTGGTGCCAGAAACATTCGCCCGTCGATGGGCCAGTTCAACAAGCCCTTGAGCGCATCAAACTCCGGCGCATTGTCAATCTGCTCAGGGATGTCGGCAAAGATATCCTGCAGCTGTTCGAGCAGTGACTGCAAGCGTTGTTGATCCTGATTCAGACTACCCAGCTGTGACTGACTGTTGCGAATCTGCTGGCTGATTTCCAGCAGCAGTGCCTTGCGTTGTGTCGCCAGAGCCTGCTTGTTGTCCCGTTCACTGATCAGTCGTTGTTCGTCGGCCTGCAGCGATGCGGTAACTCGCAGCTCTTCGGCTGCCAGTTCGGCCACACGCAATAGCTGGGCGCGAATCCGGCTGATCTGTTCAAGCCGTTGACGGTTGAAGAAACGGTAATAGGCCATGCTGCGTCCTACCGCTTGCGGATCATCCTGATTGATGACCATTTTCAACAATCGGTTCTGACCCAGGGCATAGGCCGAACGAGCCTGTTTGATCAGCGCATGATGCTGTGTACCAATGTCCCGATTCAAGTCAGCCTGCTCTCGATCCAACTCACCGAGTCGATCGGTCAGAAGGCCAATGGCGCTCTGCAGTCGTTTCAACTCACGGGTTACCGAAGAGATGTCACGTTCGGTGCTGGCCAGCTGATCATCCAGCGTATCGCGCTGCTGCTCGGCATCGTGAATTCGCGACTGGATGGCCTCGATTTCGGTTTTCAGTGTGGCCAGCTGCTCACGAACACGCTCGACATCATCGGCCTGCGCCGTCAGTACACAGAGGCACGCCAGCAGCCAGGGCAGGCGACGGATACACACAGCAGCAGGTTTGATAGATAACAGCACCAAGGATTCAGATTGATCTTCAACAGTTGAATAATAGGGTTTAGACTACATATCCTTCACATATTAGCACCTCCAAGATCATCAGATGACTGAACTGTTACCGGAATTTATTGGCAACCACCCAATCCTCAGCCTTGCCTTTGTCGGGCTGCTGATCACGCTGATTCACAATGAGATCAGCATGCGCACTCGCGGCTTCAAAGCGGTGACTCCAGGGCAGTTGACTCAGCTGATCAACAGTCGTGACGCTGCGATTCTGGACGTCAGCACCGCACCTGAATTCGACAAGGGCCATATCGTCGGGGCATTCAATATCACGCCGACGGCAATTGATCCAGATGACAAGCGATTGTCCTCCCATCGTGAACAGCCTCTGGCCGTCGTCTGCAAGAATGGCATGCAGTCAGAGACGATCAGCAAGAAACTCCGCAAGGCCGGTTTTTCTGAACTGTTCTGGCTCAAGGGCGGTGTGCAGGCCTGGGCGACTGACCAGTTACCGCTGGTGACCGGCAAGGCTGCCAAATCGGCTTCCGGCAACAAGCCGAAAAAATCCAGAAAGAACAAAGCCGCTGTCGTAGACACCGACAGCTGACCCATCAGACATGCTAGTCAGGGACTGGCAAGTTTCCCTGATCACGGCACCAAATTTTGTGATCCAAACAGGAAAATTATCATGGCAGAAGAAAAACAATCCGGCGCGACTGAAGCAGAAGGCCCGCGGTTCGTCGTCCAGAAGCTGTTTCTGAAAGACGTCTCTTTCGAGTCACCATCCTCCCCTGAAGTTTTTCAGGACCAGGGTCAGCCCGAACTGAAAATGAACCTCAATCAGCGCGTCAAGTCGCTGGAAGACAACAACTACGAAGTGATCCTGACCGTGACGGTGACCTGCAAGGTCGGCGACAAGACCGCCTACCTGGCTGAAGTTCAGCAGGGTGGAATTTTCGGCATCACAGGCTTCGAACCAGAGCAGGCTCAGGCAACTCTGGGATCGTACTGCCCAACGCTGTTGTTCCCGTATGCGCGCCAGCAGATTTCTGACCTGGTTATTCACGGTGGCTTCCAGCCGCTGCTGCTGCAACCGGTCAACTTCGATCAGCTGTACGCCGAGCAAATCCGTCGTCAAGCCACTGACGCCGACGCCTGATTCAGGCATGAGCGACTCTGTGATCCCTTCAACAAACCCGAAAACCATTGCGGTGCTCGGCGCTGGTTCATGGGGCACGGCGCTGGCGCTGCAGTTGGCCCGCTGCGGCCACCAGGTTCTGCTCTGGGGCAGAGGCGAGGCGCGCTGCGCTCAGATGGTTCGCGAGAATGAGAACAGCCGTTATTTGCCTGGTGCGGCATTTCCAGAGACGCTGACCGTCGAGCCTTCTCTGGCGGCAGCAGTTGAAGCCGCTGACAGGATTCTGCTGGTCACACCCAGTCATGGATTTCCCGACATGCTGACCCAGATCAAGCCACTGTTGACCGGTCAGCAGGATCTGGCCTGGGCCAGCAAGGGCTTTGAACCCGGATCTGGAAGACTGCTGCATCAGGTACTTGCCGAGGTGCTGGGCGATGATGCTCCGATGGCCGTGGTCACCGGGCCGTCCTTCGCGCGCGAAGTCGCCGATAACCTGCCCACCGCCGTCACAGTCGCCTCACCCGATCTGTCCCATGCCCAGCGATGGGTCGATGTGCTGCATGGTGGAAGCTTCCGAGCCTATGTGACCGACGATATCATCGGCGCAGAACTGGGAGGCGCGGTCAAGAACGTTCTCGCCGTGGGCACCGGCATCATTGATGGCATGCAGCTGGGCACCAACGCTAGGGCCGCCATGATGACCCGTGGACTGGCCGAGATGATGCGTCTGTCCGAAGCCATGGGCGCTCGCCGCGAGACGCTGATGGGCCTGTCTGGCATTGGAGACCTAATTCTGACCTGTACTGGCGATCTGTCACGCAACCGGCGCTTTGGCCTGGCGATTGGACGCGGCACCTCCCAGGCGGATGCACTAGCCGATATTGACCAGGTCGTCGAGGGCGTGCGCACCGCAGAGGAACTGATGCGCCTGTCCCGTCGATATGACATCGAACTGCCCATCTCCGAGCAGATTTCCAAGATTCTCGATGGCAGCATCACGCCCACCGAAGGGGTTCGCAATCTGATGTCACGCGATCCCAAAGCCGAAGCCTGACCAAATTCTACCGCTCCCCACCCCTTGACCGATTGACCCCATCGTGCCTGTAAGCTAGTGTCTGCGCTCACCAAGACCCCCTGGAGCGTGCGATGACGTCCGTATTCTGCCTGATGAGCGCCTGTCTGTGGCTCACCACTGCCCAAGCCAATGAACTGCTGGCCCCACCCACAACGCTGCCGGGGCTGTCCTATGACATCCCGCTGCTGAGCGGACCGCACGACCCATCCATATCGACTCCAGAGTCCTTGCTTGGGTTTCCCGTTGGCCAACGCACCGCCACCCCCGAACAGATTGTCCGCGCCATTCAGGTCTGGACCGAAGAAAGTGATCGGGCCGAACTGGTTGAATACGCTCGCTCGCATGAAGGACGACCCCTGTACTATGTGGTCATCAGCTCGCCCGAGAACCTTGCTCGGATAGACGAGATCAAGACCGACCTGACTGCGCTGGCCGATGCCAGTGGCACCAGCGAAGCGCAAGCCAGTGCTATCATTGACCGCCTGCCTTCGGTCGCCTGGATGGCCTATTCGATCCACGGCAATGAATCATCCGGTGCTGATGCAGCGCTTGCGACCGTCTACCATCTGACTGCCTCGACTGATTCTGCCATCAGCACGATGCTCGACCAGCAAATCGTGCTGATCGACCCATCCATGAACCCCGATGGCCGTGCCCGTTTCGTCAAGGAGCTCGAGCAAATGCGTGGCACGGCACCCAACATCGATGATCAGTCGATGCTGCATAACGGCTCCTGGCCCTATGGCCGTACCAATCACTACCTGTTCGATCTGAACCGTGACTTCATGTACCTGGTACATCCAGAGACCCGCGGACGCGTCGCTGCGATCAACCAGTGGCGGCCACAGCTGATGATTGACGGACACGAGATGGGCTCGCAAGACACCTATCTGTTTGCCCCGGCTCGCGAACCCATCAATGCCAATATTGCATCCACCGTGCGCGCGTGGAACGAGACCTTTGGCAATGATCAGGCGGCTGCCTTCGATTCGATGGGCTGGACCTATTACACCGGCGAGTGGTTCGAGAACCTCTACGGCGGATATTCCAGCTATGCCGAATACCGCGGCACTGTCCATATCCTCTATGAACAGGCCAATGTCGATGAGGACGGCATCAAGCGTCCGGATGGGACCATCCTGAGCTACCGCGAGGCGGTTCATCATCAGCTGCTGAGCACTCTGACCAACCTCAAGACCCTGGCGGCCCATTCGAAGGACATGTATCAGCAATACGCCGCAGACCGGCGCGCCATGCTGGCCTCATCCTCACCCTATGCCAACATCAGCTACGCGATCCTGCCCAGTGACAATCACGGTCGAATGAACGACCTGGTCGAGATTCTTCAGCTGCAGGACATCGAGGTCTACCAAACCACCCGAGAACTGACCGTCAGCGATGCCACCGATCATCTGGGCAAGACCTCTCGCACCACATTGCCAGAGGGAACCGTCGTGGTGCCCAACCGACAGGCCGAAGCCCGCCTGATCTCCGCCATGCTGGAGTTCGACGCCCCGATCAAGGACGACGTCCTGATCAAGGAACGTCAGGCTGCGCTGCGGGACGGATCGAGCATCATGTATGACGTGACGGCCTGGAATTTGACCATGATGTATGGTCTTCCAGCGCTACGCATCGGCTCCGAACTGACGGCCAATCTGGAACCTTACACGCCTAAAACAGCACAGATCTCTGTTGGCAATGACGCCACACTCGGCTGGGTCGTCAATGGTGCCGATGACCGCTCGCTTGGCTTTGCCGCTCGACTGATGGAACAGGGATTGCAGGTTCGCGTCATAGACAAGGCGGCCGAATTTGATGGCAACACCTATTCTCGAGGCAGCGTCATGGTCAGCCGCCGAGACAATCGCCTTCGCGATGACCTGGCCGCGCTCGTACAGGCGGAGGCACGTCACCAGGGCATCAGCCTGTCTGCGGTCAATCAGGGGCTGGGTCAGGGTGAGTTGCCCGACATTGGCGGTCGGCACTTCCGTCTGCTGACTCGCCCCAACGTGGCACTACTCAGTCATGGCATGATCAACCCCTATGATTTCGGCACCATCTGGCACAGCCTGGATACTCACCTGGGGATCCGTCACAGCCATCTGGACAGCACCTTTGCGGCTTCTGCCGATCTGCGTCGCTACAACGTTCTGATAGTTCCAGACAGGTGGGGTGGCAATCTGGACGGGAAAGAAATCGCGGCGCTCAAGCGCTGGGTCGAAGAAGGCAATACCCTGATCGCCATTGACGGGTCGGTGCCCGGCTTGCTCGACCCTGAAAAGGGACTCAGTGAAGTCCGCACACTGGAAGGCAGCTTCGACGATCTGGCAGGCTTCGACCTGGCCCTGCAGCGCGAATGGCAGGCGCTGTCCGAGTCACCAGTCGACCTGGAGATGACCCGCCGCCACCAGGTTCCGATCTCGGTTACGTATCCGCAAACCGAGGGCCTGCAAACTGATGAGGACACCCTCAAGCAAACCAACCAGTGGCAACGTCTGTTTGCTCCGTCCGGTGCCTTCATCGCCGGTCGCACCGATCAGAAACACTGGCTGACCTTTGGTGTGGATGAGACGATGCCGATTCTGATCGCCCGCAACCCGGTGCTGATGAGTGGTTCACAGAGCCGCGCCGTCGTGCGCCTTGGCAGCTATGAACCGATGTCCGATTCAGCGTGGGACAAGCAGCAAAAAGACCTGGATGATGAAGCATACCGAGTCGGTTGGTCCACGCTGCCCGAACAGCAGGCCCTGCGGATGCGGATGAGTGGTCTGCTGTGGCCCGAGGCCTCTCAGCGCCTGGCCAACTCGGCTTGGCTGACCCAGGAAGGCCTTGGCAAGGGGCAGGTCATACTGTTTGCCTCCGAGCCCAACTTCCGAGGAGCAGCCCGCGGCATGAACCGCCTGCTGCTCAATGCGATCGTCTATGGTCCGGGCTTGGGCACCGAGCCTGAGATCGAACTCTGAGGCTTGTTGTAATCCTCGGAAAAGTTCGCTGGTGACACGCACGATCTGATCCATCACTCAGTGAACAGACAGAAAAAAGGCCTCTTTCGAGGCCTTTTTTCAGACAGCTTCTAGATCAGTCCTCAAACCCGTCACTGAAGATTGACGTCGTATCCAGAGACCAGCCAATATCCTGATACAGCTGCCTGGTTAGATCCACCTCCTCGAAGAGGCTGGGTGTAATGGCCGGTTCCATCAGCAGGCTTGGGGTTGCTGCGGTCGTCCAGTGCGACACCGATGACCCAGGCGCAACCGGATCGGGCGCGTGCATTCTGAGGAAACCGCCATTAGTCCCGGCAAAGGTCGTCATATCGAAGTTCAAGGTCACGGTGACCGTGTCAGCCGGCAAGGCTCCTTTGATGATGTCACCATCGGCCTGGGTAATGCCGATGGTAGGGACGACAACCAGCGGATCTTGACCACCCACCGGCGGCAAGCCAGTGGCGGCGTTGTTTGTGATCACAACACCAATTGCGCCAGCATTCTGAGCATTGATGCTCTTGCTCGTGAAGCTGCAATTGCCTCGGTTGATCAGAGCAATTTGACCGGTCAGATCATTGCTCAGCGGTTCACAGCCATCATTCACATCAAGCCCTGCCCCATCGATGACCAGTGTCATGTCTCCACTCAACCCGGCCAATGGAACTGGCGGCCCAAATGCGGCGCCTTGAGCCTGGAAGGACCCTGCAATGGCGCCGGGCGCATCAACGACCAGTTGATTCGGGTTGGACAGCACGTTGGGAAATTCTGCGGTGACATTTGGCCCGATCCAGACCAGGTTGGGATCGTTGATCGCAGAGGCTTGCCGGGCTGCATTGTCAGGCAAGTCGCGCCAGTTGACATTAGCGTCCAGGTCAAACAAAAATTCTGTCCAGATATCAGGGCGAGCCGCGAAAAAGGCACCGGTGCTGTTGCTGGTGAAAGTCTGGAACCCGAGGCCATGGCCCATTTCGTGAAGTACCACTGGAAGCAGGGAGATGCGATCTGGCGGTGCGGCCCCGTCCAGGCCGTAATACCACCCCGTCGCGCCGGAACATCCGGTATCGATATCAGAGTTGAATGTCATATTAATATCGGATGTGGCAGGATCCAGATCAACGCCAGAAATCGAATTGGCCAGGGCCTGTGAATACCAGGTATCGGCGATCGGGGCATTGGCAAAGTCCGCGTGGATGGTCAGTGCGCCGGCCGATCCCAGGACGGAGCCCATCATCGAGCAGGCTTGTGGATCAAACTGTCCGTTGATCACGATTTCCACATCACTGTTGATCACCGTACTCCAAATATTACCGGCGCGCCGGAAGACGTTCAAGCGCTGCTGCCCAAGCGTAGTACCGTTATTGCCACCCACAGGAGTGGTGACTGCCGGATCGTTGAACCCTTCGCCGGCGCCATCTTGAATGAGGATGCTGATAGTAGCTTCAGACCATGCTGTCGAACTGACCAGGCACAATCCAAGTAGACTTGAGGATCGGAACAAAGCTTTTGTTACTGAAAGACGACTCATTGTTCAGCCCTCTTTTGCACAGGTTTGATATCATGAACATCTGCCAGATGATCGGTACAGACCGTCTGAACCTGGCCGTCTGCCATCAGCATGGTGCTGTGCATCATGAAACGACCCTGCAAATTGACTCGCTCCGAGCCATCGGCAAGCACTTCGATTTCCAGCCCTTCATCAGATTGCGTCAGATTCAGATCGACCAGCTGCTGGTAGTACTGGCTGTCAGGTAGCTTGACCTTGGCTCCGGGTTGTGGCGCTCGGAACAGGCTGGCATCTGAGACTGATTGTACATCGGCGGTGCGATCACTGTTCGTTGTTTCAGCGGCACTGCCCGGGCTGACCACCACACTGGCAGTCAGCAACACAATAGCGGCGTGTATTGATTTCATTATGATCTCCATTCAGGTGAAAACGGTCCACTATTCCAAGCGGTTTGAGTCCCTAGCTGCAGAATAATACCAGCAGAGTAATTTTTCGTGAAGTGTTGTCGAACAAACCATCTTCTAACAGTCTGTCAGACTTAACGGGTCGTCACGAGGAAAAGTCGATTTGAGTCAGGTTTTCCGCAGTAGATCACCTCAAGTCCGACAGGCTGCTAGTCTTGTGATGTCCCCTGACTGGCCACCTCATTCATGGCCCGTGCAATCTCGTCCGAGTCATTCAGGTAGTAGTGCCTGATGGGTGTCAGATCATCACTCAGTTCGTAGATCAGCGGCTCACCAGTCGGGATGTTCAGCTTGAGAATGGCGGCGTCATCGATCTGGTCCAGATGCTTGACCAGGGCGCGCAGTGAGTTGCCATGGGCGGTGATGATGACCCGTTTGCCGGACTGAATTTGTGGTGCAATCCGGGTGCGCCAATACGGCAGCACACGCTCGACGGTCTTTTCGAGGCATTCGCCGATGGGCAGTTGATCTTCGGTCAGGCTCCCATAGCGCAGATCGTGACCGGGATAGCGTTCGTCAGTGGCGGTCAGCGGCGGCGGCGGCGTTGAATAGCTGCGCCGCCAGATCAGCACCTGGTCATCACCGTATTTGGCTGCCGTTTCTGCCTTGTTCAAACCTTGCAGCGCCCCGTAGTGTCGCTCGTTCAGACGCCAGTCGCGCTCAACCGGTAGCCACATGCGGTCCATCTCATCAAGCGTGATCCACAGCGTTCGAATGGCCCGCTTCAGACAGGAGGTGTAGGCCTGATCAAAATCGAAACCGCGCGCCTTGAGCAACTGGCCAGCCTGTCTGGCCTGTTCACGACCTTCGTCGGTCAGATCCACGTCGGCCCAGCCGGTAAACTGATTGGATCGATTCCATTCGCTCTGTCCATGGCGCAACAAGACCAGGGTGTGCATAGTGAATTTCTCGTGTTGATTTGCGGCCGATTCTAACATAGCAGAATCGGCCAGCAGCCTGCCGGACTTAACGGGTCGTCGCGAGGAACCGTCGATTGTAAGTCAGGTTTTTCGATCTTTTGAGGCGAATAGCACTGTTGTGTAACGAAAAAGACCCGGAAAGTCTGGCCAAACTCGGGTTTTGTGCAGTAGATCACCTCAAGTCCGACAGGCTCCCTGGTAGACACTTGGCAGCGAGCTTCGATCGGTTTCATTCTCAGGGTCAGGGGCGTATGCTGGGCGCATTCCAGAATGCGCTTTCAGCAGGCAGAGTCCATCATGAATGAGTCCTCTTCGGATCAGGTGATTCGCCTGACCCAATACAGTCACGGTGCGGGTTGCGGATGCAAAATTTCACCATCAGTGCTACAGCAGATTGTGGGCAGCGACCCGGGTGGCCTGGTCGACAACCGGCTGATTGTCGGCAACAGCAGTCGCGACGACGCGGCGGTTTATGACTTGGGCAACAACCAGGCAGTGATCAGTACCACTGATTTCTTCATGCCGATTGTCGATGATCCGTTCCAATTCGGTCGAGTGGCAATGACCAATGCCATCAGCGACATTTATGCCATGGGCGGTGAGCCGCTGATGGCGATCGCCATTCTCGGCTGGCCAGTCAATACATTACCTGCCGAGATCGCCGCCAGAGTGCTGGACGGCGGCAGAAAGGCGTGTGCCGATGCCGACATTTTGCTCGCCGGTGGTCACAGCATTGACTGTCAGGAGCCTATTTTTGGAGGCGCGATCACCGGACGCATCGACCTGGACCATTTGAAGTGCAACGATCAGGCCGAACAGGGCGACCTGCTGTTCCTGACCAAGCCACTGGGAATCGGGGTCCTGACGACCGCTGAAAAGCAAGCCATTCTTGCCGCTGAACATCAGGATATCGCTCTTCAGACCATGTGTCAGATGAACAACGCCGGGATTCAATTCGGACGACTCAAGTGCGTCAATGCGATGACCGATGTCACCGGCTTCGGCTTGCTCGGGCACCTGCTGGAAGTGTGCCAGGGCAGCGGGCTGGGCGCCGAACTGATCAGCGCACAGATACCCTCACTGCCGGGCGTCTGCGACTACATCAGGGCCGGCGCAGTTCCCGGCGGCACAGGTCGCAACTTCGACAGCTACGGCCAGCATGTCTCGAGCATGGATGATAACATCCGCGCCCTGCTATGTGACCCTCAAACCAGTGGTGGTTTGCTGGTGTCGGTCAACGAGGACGGCCTGGATGACTTCAATGATTGTCTGATGCAGCACTCGATAGAAGCGACCCATATTGGTCGAATGGTCCGTGCTGGCAATGACCCCGTGATACAAATCGTCTGACTTCTGACGGATGAGCGAGACCTCCCGATTCATCCTCGAGCTGCTGATCGAACAGCGACCGTTGCTGGATGTGCGAGCACCCGAAGAGTTCCGCAAGGGCAGCCTGCCCGGGGCGATCAACCTACCACTGCTGGACGACGATCAACGCGCTCAGGTCGGCCTGTGCTACAAACAGCAGGGATCCAAAGCCGCTGTTGATCTGGGTCACCGCCTGATCAGCGGAGACTTGAAGTTGCGTCGCATTCACCGATGGGCCGATTTTTTCCGTCAACACCCCGACGGGGTGCTGTTCTGTTTTCGGGGTGGTATGCGATCGGCGATCACCCAACAATGGTTAATGGAGCTGGGATTTGACGTTCCGAGAATTGAAGGGGGCTACAAGGCCGCGCGACAACTGTTGATGGCACAACTGGAAGCCCTCTCCCATCAGCGACTATTACGCATTGGCGGGCGCACCGGCACTGGCAAGACCGACGTCCTGTTGACGCTGCCCAAAGCACTGGACTTTGAGGGTGCTGCCAATCATCGTGGTTCCGCCTTTGGCAACCAGCTCACGCCGCAGCCATCACAGGTCGATTTCGAGCATCGCGTCGTCAGCGACTGGTTGCAGTTGGGTCAAGCCTCTCGGCTGGTCGTTGAGGATGAGAGTCGCGGAATTGGCACCTGCTACTTCCCAACGGAGTTCCACCAGCGCTTGCAGCACAAGGAGCTAGTCATGCTGGAGGCGCCGATGGAGGAGCGGATTGACCGCATCAAGCGTGATTATGTCGAGCATCGTCTGGCCCGCCTGATGATCGAATATCCGGACCACGGCTTTGCATTATTCTCTGACTGGTTGCTGGGCTCACTGCAGCGCATCAAAAAACGCCTGGGCGGTGAGCGCACCAGCGAGTTGACCGAATTGATGCAATCGGCCCTGCAACACCAGCGGCATCACAACGATGCCGGTGAACATGATGCGTGGATACTCAGGCTGCTGCGCGACTACTACGACCCGATGTACGACCATCAGATATCACGCAAGGCCAACCTGATCGTGTTCAGTGGCAACGCCGGCGAGGTCGCTGATTTTGCCTCCAAGTGGCTGGTCCTGTCCGAGACGCCCTAGCCCGCATTATTCATGAACCTGCTACAAGAGCCCCTTTTTCCGTTTCTGTCATGTAATCGCAGAACCTATCAACGTCAAAGAGATTCACATTATTTGTGACAATTACGCCACGGATAAGCATCCGAAGGTAAAAATCTGGTTGAAATATCACAAGCGATTCCACGTGCACTTCACGCCAACCAGCGCATCGTGGTTAAACATGGTGGAACGATTTTTTCGGGAGCTCACTGTAAAGCAGTTAAAGCGAGGCGTATATAGCAGTGTGAAAGACTTGGAGCAGTCAGTCATGAAGTTCATTGAAAAACATAATCAAGCGCCAGCGCCTTACATCTGGACCAAGTCCGCG
>QIKT01000160.1 GCA_003233095.1 Oceanospirillales bacterium
TGACCTGTCTTCCGCTGATCGTGGCAGGTTCGACTCTGGCGATCAGGCGCGTGGCTTCACTAACATCGACTTTCAGCGGCTTGCCGCTGAAAAAGCCTCGGAATTCATGGCCATTGGCGACAAATCCAGGGGTATAGACGGACCGAATATTGCCTTCTTGCTGATGTCGCCGCTGCCGACGAGTGGATGCCTCCGAGCCATAAGGGTCTCGCCAACCAATGTAATCCCAGTAATCGACATGGAAGACCACTGGAACCACCTGCGTCCAGAGAGCCTGATCAGTGGTATATCGAGAAATCCACTGCTCGGCGGGTGGGCAGCTGCTGCAGCCCTCGGATGTATACAATTCCAGCAAGGTGACCTGAGCCTCACCGCTATCAAAGACCAGGGGATCACTGGCTGCCATCAGTGGCAGCATGCTGAACAGCAGAATCATCAATCGCATGGCGTGTAACCTCTAAGGAACCTCATCGAATGAGACCCGAACGACGCTCGATTGCATTCATCCATGTCACTTCTCAGGAATCAATCGCCTTGATCAGTGCCAACATGTCCTCTGGAATGGGAACAGACCAGCTCATGCTTTCACCACTGTGGGGATGAACCAGTCTGAGCTCTCGGGCATGCAAGGTCTGACGCCGAAAACTGCGTAGCTGAGCCACCAGTTGGTCGGATGCGCTGCGTGGCAGCCGAACACCCGGACCATACACCGGATCACAGACGACAGGGTGCTGGATGTGAGCCATGTGGACTCGAATCTGATGCGTCCGACCACTTTCCAGAGTCAGATCCAGCAAGGTGAAAAACTTGTATTTGGTGATGATGCGGTAATGGGTGATCGCGTTTTTGCCGCCATTGGAGACTGCCATTCGAGTGCGGTGAACCGCATGTCGATCAATCGGCGCATCGACGCGGCCTCCGGCAATCATGTGCCCATAGACCAATGCAGTGTATGAACGACCCATGCTACGGTCCTGAAGCTGATCAACCAGAGACTTGTGGGCTTTGAGCGACTTGGCAACGACCATGATTCCGGAGGTCAGCTTGTCAAGTCGATGCACGACACCGGCTCGAGGTAATTTTTCCAACTCCGGATGATGGTTTAACAGGCCGTTAACCAGCGTGCCTGTAACATTGCCTGCACCAGGGTGGACGACCAGTCCCGGCGGCTTGTTCATGACCAGCAGATGCTCGTCCTCGAAGACAATATCCAGAGTCATTGGCTCGGGACGATCGATGACAGCGACCTTGAGAGTGACGTCAACGTCGATTTGCTCGACTCCCTTGAGTCGAATGCCGGGCTTGGCTTTCTCCCCGTCGACCAGGATATCACCCTGCTTGATCCAGCTTTGCAACTGGGCACGCGAGAAGTCCGGATAAACGGCAGCAAGATGTTGATCCAGACGCAAACCCAGTTGTTCGGGCGTGACTCGAAAGTTGCTTTTTATTGTCTCTTGCATGGAGCTGCGACCTGTTTTTGGCTATGATGGACGGCTGAGTGGAATGATTGGGAAAATGACAGATATGAAGCATCAACCCAGCAAAGTCTCGGGCTTGCCTCTGTGGCTGGTCCTCAGCCTCATTGTCACAGGGCTTACAGCCTGTGGCAAGGACGATGTCAAGGAAGAGGACGAGACCATCTCGGCCACAGAAATCTACGATACTGCAAAGCGATCTATGGACAGCAAATCCTGGGGTCGTGCCATTGGACAGTTCCGACTTTTGCAGTCTCGATTTCCATTCGGCCGATACTCTCAGCAAGCCCAGCTTGAGCTGGCCTACAGTTATTACAAGAATTACGAACCCGAACTGGCCCTGTCAACGCTGGATCGATTCATCAAGACCTACCCCACTCACAAACAGATCGACTACGCCCTGTATCTGAAAGGTCTGGTCGATTTCTCACGCACATCGAGCTTCCTCAGCCGGGTATTGCCGGTCAGCAGCTTTGATCGCGATCTTAGCTTTGTGCGGGAATCATTTTCGTCCTTTGCCCAGTTGGTGCGCGACCATCCCGAGAGCGTGTACTCCGGCGAAGCCCATGAGCGGATGCTGTTTTTGCGCAAGCTGCTGGCCCAGGGTGAACTGGAAGTGGCTCGATACTACATGCGTCGCAACGCCTTCGTCGCCGCAGCCAACCGAGCCAAATACGTGATTGAAACGTATCAGTCCTCACCGCTGTCCGGCGATGCGCTGGCAATCATGGCAGAAGCCTACAAGAATCTGGAACTGACCGATCTGTCAGAGGATGCCGTTCGAGTGCTGCAAAGCAACTTCCCGCAGCACCCCTATCTGACCGGTAAGTCGCAAGACGAGAGCTGGCTGGAGAAAATCTGGCCGTTCTGATCAGGTCTCAGTGCTGACGGATCGATCCCCTCAGCGCCGCTTCACACGGCTGCATCATCGATTTCACCGGTTCGAATCCGGATCACCTGATCCAGAGTACTCACGAAAATCTTGCCATCGCCAATTTTCTGGCTGTTGGCCGCCTGGCGTATGGCCTCGACAACCGGCTCGACCTGGTCATCTGTCAGCGCGATCTCGATCTTGATCTTGGGCAGAAAATCGACCACATACTCAGCACCCCGATAGAGTTCAGTATGCCCCTTTTGTCGGCCAAATCCCTGCACTTCGGTCACCGTCACCCCCCGAACACCGACATCTGACAGCGCCGTGCGCACGTCGTCGAGCTTGAAGGGCTTGATGATGGCTGTGACCATTTTCATGACTGGGTCTCCTCCCGATGCGACAACGCGCGTCACATGTTGGTGTAATTGGGCCCACCACCACCTTCGGGAGTGGTCCAGTGAATGTTCTGCGACGGATCGTTGATGTCACAGGTCTTGCAGTGCACACAATTCTGGGCATTGATTCGGAACACCTGAGTGCCCTCTTCCTCAATCACCTCATACACACCTGCAGGACAGTAGCGTTGAGCGGGTTCCGCCCAGGTCGGCAGATTGATCTGAATGGGGATCGCCGGATCTGCCAATTTCAGATGCGACGGTTGATCTTCCTCATGGTAGGTATTGGAGAGGAACACCGATGACAGCTTGTCAAAACTCAGCACACCATCTGGCTTCGGATAGATGATGGGTTCAACCTGGTCGGCTCGCAGATAGGATTGATGGTCAGGCTTGGGCATGCTCAGCGTGAACGGCATCCGACCGCGGAACAGCGTCTGGTCAATATAGACCAGCGCAGATCCGAACAGATTGCCATATCGTGCAAGCAAGGGCTCGACGTTGCGGCTTTGATACATCTCGGTGTGAATCGGTGATTGTTCGATCGCTGTCTGATAGGCAACCGGGTCATGCCCCTGCTGAACCGATGGATCAGTCTGCTTGAGCGACTCGTACAGGCTTTCAGCAGCCAGGCGACCACTGCGCAACGCATTATGGCTGCCCTTGATCTTGGCAGAATTCAGGAAGCCGGCATCACAGCCCACCAGCAAGCCACCCGGGAAGGTGAGTTTCGGTAGTGACTGATAGCCACCCTTGTTGACGGCTCGAGCACCGTAACCGACCCGCTCACCGCCTGACAAATGTGCACTGATGATCGGGTGATGTTTCCAGCGCTGAAATTCATCAAACGGACTGAGGTACGGGTTTTCATATTTCAGTGACACGATCAGTCCCGTTGCGACATATTGATCCCCGAAATGATACAGGAAGCCGCCGCCACTGTTCTTGCTTCCCAATGGCCAACCCAAGGTGTGAACCACCGTACCAGGTCGGTGCTGCTCGACAGGAACGGTCCACAACTCCTTGATACCCAATCCATAGTGCTGAGGATCTTGTCCTTGCCTGAGCCCGAAGCGCTTAATCAGCTGCTTGCCCAGATGGCCATGCGCCCCTTCGGCGAACACGGTGTAACGACCCATCAATTCGTATCCAGCCTGGTATTCGGGTTTTTGCTGGCCCTGTTTGTCCACGCCCATGTCACCGGTGATGACGCCGCGCACGGCACCCTCGTCATCATAGAGGACTTCACTGGCGGCAAAGCCGGGAAACACGTTAACCTCCAGCGCCTCAGCCTGCTCGCCAAGCCAGCGACACAGATTCCCCAAAGAAATGATGTAGTGACCCCGGTTACGAACCGGTGGCGGAATGAACAACCCGGGAATTCGGGACGATTTCTCAGCACCCCTCAGGTAGTGAAACTCGTCGCTCTGTACCTCGGTGGTCACCGGAGCGCCCTGCGTTTTCCAGTCAGGAAACAACTCGGTCAACGCATCAGGCTCAAACACCGCACCCGAGAGGATATGAGCGCCAATCTCAGATCCCTTCTCGACCAGGCACACACTCAACTCCTGTCCATGTTCGATGGCAAGCTGTCGCAAACGGCAGGCTGTCGCAAGACCAGCAGGGCCACCGCCAACCACGATGACGTCAAATTCCATTGATTCTCGTTCCACGGGCAGAACTCCGTCCATATTCAAAAGACAATTATACCGTGGATTGCCAGCTCGGCTATAATTGCAGCGCCTCTGAACAACCGGATCAATGCCCGCATGAGCACAACGGCCTCTTCCACCCCTGCACTCTGGAAACCTTCGGCACAACGACGTGCGCGCAGCGCCATGACACGCTTTATACAGATGATCGGCCAACAGTCAGACCCAGGGGTTGTCGACTACCCCAGCCTGCATCTGTTTTCTATCAATCAGCCCGAGCTGTTCTGGGAGTCAATCTGGGAATTCACCGGCGTCGTCTCAAGCCGAAGAGCCGATCGCGTCGTCGATAACATCCAACAGATGCCGGGGGCTGAATGGTTTGAAGGCAGTCGTTTGAATATGGCGGAAAACCTGCTTCAGGGCGAGCCGGGCCAACTGGCGCTGGTGTTCTGTGGTGAAGATGGCAGCAGGCGATCTCTGACCTATGC
Source organism: Oceanospirillales bacterium (assembly GCA_003233095.1). Taxonomy (GTDB): domain Bacteria; phylum Pseudomonadota; class Gammaproteobacteria; order Xanthomonadales; family SZUA-38; genus SZUA-38. The sequence continues at coordinate 4,885 of QIKT01000160.1, forward strand.
CGAACTGACCGACCAGACTGCTCGGTTATCCCATCACCTGCGCGCGCTGGGTGTCCAGGTCGGAGATCGAGTCGCCGGCTATCTCCCCAACGGCCCAGAAGCGGTCATCGCGATGCTGGCGACCAGCAGCATTGGCGCAATCTGGTCGTCCTGCTCTCCGGATTTCGGGGTCAATGGCGTGATCGATCGCTTTGGCCAGATCGAACCTCGCGTTCTGTTTGCCGTCAACGGCTATCATTACGGTGGCAAGATTTTTGCCATGAAAGATCGAATCGAACAGATTCGCGCAGCATTGCCAAACCTCACTCAGCTGATCGTGCATGAGATGGTGCCGCAGGCAAAGGCTGCCATGCCTGATGATTCGGTGCCGTTTGCAGAGTGCATCAGCCCACTGATCAGCGCTGAGCCTGATTATGCCCAGTTGCCATTTGATCATCCGCTCTACATTCTCTACTCCTCGGGGACCACAGGCGTTCCGAAGTGCATTGTGCATGGCGCAGGCGGAACCCTGTTGCAACACAACAAGGAACTGGTCCTGCATACTGATGTCGGCCCAGATGACACGGTGTTTTATTTCACAACCTGCGGCTGGATGATGTGGAACTGGTTGATCAGCAGCCTGTCCACCGGTGCCACAGTAGTGTTGTTCGATGGCAATCCGTTCCATCCGTCACCCACCACTCTGATCGATTTGATCGACGAGTTGGGGATCACCGTATTCGGCACCAGTGCCAAGTATCTCTCAGCGCTGCAGCAAGCCACTATTCGGCCTGCTCGCAGTCATTCGCTGGAGACGCTGAAAACCATCCTCTCTACCGGTTCACCCCTGCTTCCTGAACAGTTCGACTACGTCTATCAGGAGGTCAAGTCGGATGTGCTGTTGGCCTCCATTTCCGGCGGAACCGATATCATCTCCTGCTTCGCTCTGGGCAATCCGCTGCTGCCGGTCTACGCCGGTCAACTTCAATGTCTGGGACTTGGCATGGCCGTCGAGATTCTCGACGATGACAATCAGTCGGTAGTGGATGAAACAGGTGAGCTCAGTTGCGCCCGGGCATTTCCGTCAATGCCGGTGTATTTCTGGAATGATCCAGACGGCAGCCGCTATCTGGACGCCTACTTTCGCCGGATGCCGTCGCGCTGGTGTCATGGGGACTATGCTCGCATCACGCCCGAAGGCGGCTTGATCATCTATGGTCGCTCTGATGCGACTCTCAATCCCGGCGGCGTTCGCATCGGTACTGCCGAGATTTATCGTCAGGTGGAACAACTTGATGAGGTCATCGAGTCCATAGCCATCGGCCAGCAGTGGCAAGGCGATGAGCGGATCGTGCTGTTTGTCAGTCTGATCCCTGAGGCCACGCTGGACGAGGCCCTGATCCAGCGAATCAGGCAACAGATTCGGGCCAACACCACGCCGCGACACGTGCCTGCCAAAATCATTGCGGTGACTGACATACCGCGAACTATTTCGGGGAAAATTGTCGAACTAGCTGTCAGACAAATCGTGCATGGTCAATCATTCGAAAACTCCGATGCGCTGGCCAATCCAGAAGCTCTGGAGCAGTTTCGCAACGTGCCGGAACTGGCAGGAAATTGATCACACCCCAACGATGGATACATTGATGCAGTGCTCGAATCGTGTACCCTATGAAATGAACGGCTAAGGCCCGTATCCGGAAGGGTCCACGGACAGCAACAATGTCATTTTTCAGTCAGTTAATAGAACGTCGAGTATTCCAGATTGTAGGCATCTATCTGGGCGCGATGTTTGTCGCCTTCGAATTCACAGACATGGTCGTTGAACGGTATCAGCTGACAGCCGATCTGGTCGACATGATCCTGATTGGCTCACTGACCATGCTGCCTACCATCATCATGATTGCCTGGTTTCACGGCCGCCCGGGTCGAGATCAGTGGCATCGAATGGAAAAGATTGGCATCCCGTTCAATGTCCTGGTGGCCGCCTCACTGATCGTCTTCAGCATCAATTCTCAGCAAGCGGCCGCAGGAGCACAGCAAGCCAACATAACCCTGTCGGAAGTCCGAACTCTAGCCGATGCCAGTGGACAGCCTGTAGCAGAGCTTGAGTTACCACGGACCCAGTTCATCAACCGTGTCCTGGTGACGTTTCTGTCGCCCGATACCTTGCCTGATGATCAGCGGTGGATGGGGTATGGCCTGCCATATCTGATCTCTGAAGGCATCCGTCGGGATGAATACACTCAGAGCGCCACACCCTTCAACGATTATGCCCAGGGCATGATCTGGCACATGAAGCGGTCCGGCAACGAGGACAGCCTGAATGTATCGAACCTGTTACTGAAAGAAGTCTCGGAACGCTATGGGTTTGACTTTTATCTGACGGGCAAGCTTGCCGCCGATCCGCAAGGCCTGTTGTCCGCAACCGTGACCCTGCATGAGACTCGCAGCAATGCCCTCCTGATGGAAGCCGAAATCAGCGCGGACGGCATGTATGAATTGGCCAATCGGATCAGCACAGAACTTCTTGGCGCGCTGCCGACTGCTGAGCTCAACCCCAATATTATACAAGCCAACATCGATATACGTGATGTGCTGACCAGCAACATGGATGCGCTTGAAGCCTTCGTCGCTGGCAGAGTTCGATTGATGCTCGACAATGACACTGAGCAAGCACTGTCCTTGTGGCGGCAGGCGGTCGACATGGATCAGGAATTTGCTCAGGCGTATTTCGAGATTGCCGGTCTGTTGTCCGATCTGGGGCAATTCGATGCCGCCAGCGAGCCGATGAAAATGGCCATGGCTCTGAATCACAAATTTGTCACTGCCGATCGATACAAGATTCAGGCCATGAGCTATCGATTGCGTGGCCGATTCGCCAAGGCTGTGGCAGTCTACAATTCCTGGATCCAGAACGAACCGGAGAATTTCGACGCTCGAGTCAGCTATGCTCGGGCGCTCAAATGGAGTGGCGGGAACCCCGAAGAAGTAATTGTCCACTTCGAGAAGGCTCTGGAACTGAACCCTGCAGCAGACTGGATCTATTTCGAACTGGCAAACCTGCATGAGGTGCGCGATGAATTCGACAAGGCTGTCACTCTGCTGGCCCGTTATTTCGAGACCAGACCCAACGAATACCTCGCATTGATCAACATCGGTGACATTCTGCTCCAGCAAGGCAAGCTCTCAGAAGCCAAGGACTACTTTGAACGCGGCGGTACACTGGACGCGAAAATGGTCACACCGCTGAAGAAATTGACCGAGCATGCCTTTCGCACCGGAGATCTGAAGCAAACTGTCCTGTATCTGGATGATGTTGACTTCACCGCAGCCGCTCCCAGACAGCAGGTCGTCTATCACCGCCTTAACGCTGCAATGTTCGAAGCGAAGGGCAAAAAGCGCGAAGCGCTCAATGCCTATCAAACCGCTTGGGACATGCAGAAGGAACTCGAACCCTTCGATGTCCTGATCGAGCAGCTTAGCTCTTTACAGCTGTATCTGGATGCCGGCGAGCGACAGGCTGCCCAGGCGCTGATCGATCAGGCACGAATCGATTTCAGACCGCCGATGGATTCTCTGGTGGAAGTCGGCGTGATGATCATGCACCTGGTGGATGGCGAGTTGGAGCTGGCCGAACAAAGTCGTCAGACTGTAGCTGAAACCCTGGAATATATTCAGCGGATCGATTTGACCTACAAGATAGTGTCGATGTCCGCTCTGATCCAGACCGCTAGTGGTGACTATGCACAAGCCATTATCGACTTCGAACAGGCCTTTGCGATGTTTGACCAGAGCATTCACGGCCCGGATCGATCGTTGAACTCCGAGCATTACTTCATTCTGGTCGAATTGCAACATGCCTATCTCAAGGCTGGTGACCTGGACGGCGTACTACGCACCGGCGAAACTATTCTCTCTACTTGGCCTTATCATCCACTGGCCAATCTGATGCAGGCGACCGCCCTGTCACGTCTGGACCGCCTCGATGAGGCAGCCGATGCACTGACACGCTTCGAACTGATCTGGGAATCTACTGCAACTGACTCGCGAGTCGACCCCTTGGTGGCTGAATTGCGAACACAGCTACCTGACGCATCACCGCCACCTGCAACCTGATTCATCGCTGATGTTGACATCCAATGGCGCCAAGTCCAAGCAGACCCAATCCAGCCCTGAAGATCAGGCCGTGAGCCTGTTGCAGCAAGCACGCTATGGCGAGCCTGATTTCGAGCGTGCCTTGTCACTCCTCGATGGCGCCATCGAGGCCGGATCGGCGATTGCGCTGCATATTCGTGGCGATGTCTATCTTCAAAACCCACAGATACACGACTCTGCTTCCAGGGCAGTGGACTGTTATCGGCTCGCCGCCAAAGCAGGGCTTCCTGAGAGCGTCTATCGACTGGCTGACTGCTGCCTGCGGGGTCACGGCGTGCCGCAAGATGATGCTCGTGCGACGTCACTGATCGAGCAACTTGCCAGACAGGCCCTGCCCGATGCAATGGTTGACCTGGCCTATCTGATAGAGACTGGCCTGGGATGTCCTGCGGATCCAATCGAGTCCTCGAGCTGGTTGCTGCGGGCAGCGGCAATGGGCCACACCACGGCCTTTCGCCTGCTCTCAGAACGCTATCGGCAAGGGCATGGCGTGCCACAATCAGATCCACTGGCCTTCGCCTGGCTGGAACTGGCCAGGCTACGTGGTTTTGTGGATGCCGCCAGGCGGATGAATCAATGGTCCGATGAACTGAGTGCAGACGCTGTGCGTCAGGGGCAATCGACTGCAGAGGCGATCAAGGCCTGTTTTCAGGCATTGCCCGTCAAGCTTGCCGCACTATCACAACCCTCCACAGATGAGGTGATGCGCTGTGCCGCCGATAATTTGCGCCAGATCGGGCTGCCAGCAATCGATGTCACAGCCACGGTTCGGCTAGCAGATACGAATGCTTCAACCGCAGTGACTGGCCTGACTAATCACGTCCGGTTTGTCAAACGCGCGACCAGCCCCCGTGTCCTGGAGGCTTCGGGATTCATCAGTGATGAGGAAAATATCTTGCTGCTGGCGAGCACCGAATCACTGATGAAAACGACCTCCGAAATTCGTGATGCCAGCAACCATCTGGAAGTGGATGCCTTTGATGGTGCCTGCGCAGTGTTGTCGGCCAATCTCACGCCGCCGGTCGTGCGCAACGTGCTGAGGCGATTCGCCCAACACACCGGCCTTCCCGAAGATCAGTTCGAACCCGCATCGGTGTTGCGCTATGGGCCTGGCGATGAATACTCGCTGCATGTGGATTCGTTTGACGCCAAGCGTGTGGCTGATCATGAAGCAGCGGGGGATTTTGGCGGCCAGCGGGTCATCACGGCGCTGATTTATCTGATCGAACCAGCGCGCGGCGGACAGACTCATTACCCGCAAGCCAATCTGACGGTTGCCTGTCAGCGCAACACCGCCTTGCTCCACTACAATGCCGACTCCGATGGCAACCCGGACCCAGCCTCACTGCATGCCTCACTGCCCGTTGAAGAGGGCGAGAAATGGTTATTCAGAACCTCCGCAAGGCAGTTTTCTCTGTATCCATCTGAGTAGGGAGCCTCTGAACAAGCCATGAACGGCTGCCTTGTGCGTCAAATATGCCCACTCAGCTCCTGCGCCTTGATTGGACGCATTTGCCATCACAATTCAATTCGCTTAAGACGTGTACAGAGGCTCCGTAGCCTATTGCGCGGACAACGACATCTCCAAGCGAACAATGGCCTCGGAGTCAGGAGACTGAATCACCCTCTCCGGCAACAGAAAGACCCGTTCGGCCATCTCCGGTGAGACCGCCAACAAGGCATTCTTGATCGCCAGGGCGCGTTCTTCTGCCAAACGACGCAGGCTCTGATCGCTGACCTCGATTGAGGAGAGAACCTGTGCACGCATCACCGCCAGTTCCGGCAAGCTCTCAACGGGCTCATCGGCATCTTCGGACGCGTCACTTTGCAGATCCGCCGGATCATTCATGGCACGATACTGTTCAACCAGCAGCGCCTGTACTGCCTCGTCATCGTTCGGATTCAGCTGATTCAACACAAGCCATTGTTGCCAGGCCAATGCAGGACGATCCTGAGTCTGATCGGCCTTGCCGGCGATATCCAGTCGCAATCCGGGGCGCTGTGCCAAACCATCCGCCAGTGTCGCGAGTCGAACCTGCATGGCTTCGGTAACCAGGGACGTGCCTGGTGCAAAGTCCACAAACTGCAATTCATCTCCCGCATCAGGCAGCAGATTGGCCAACAGCGAAAACGGTGAGGCCACCGCCTTGACGATCAGATTGAGAATGGCGCGAAAGACAATGCCACCAATTTTGAACTGCGGATCGTCGAGCTGACCCGAAACCGGTACATTCAGTTCGACATTGCCATCCGGTCCTCGCAGCAAGGCCAGAGCCAGGTCCAGTGGCACCGAGACCGCGTCTTCGGACTCAACAGTCTGACCCAGATCAATCTGCTGCAACTCAATGATATTGCTGCCGACCATGCGCTGCCCATCCAGCGAATAATCCAGTTTCAGCACCAGCTGCCCGCGATTGATCAGACGGCCAAGGTACTGATGTGCATAGGGATTCAAAGTGGTCAAGTCCAGCTGGCTGGCCTCGACCGTCAACTCGGTATTCTGCTGATATCGCATCGGTGTCATTCGGCCGCTCAGCCGAACATCCGCATAGCCATCCAGACGGGTGCTCAACTCGATCTCAGAAACCTGTTCATCTTTGCTGGACAGATCAGATAGATCCAACTGCAGATCACTTGCACTGATCTGAAATACCGTTGGCGTGGACTCATCCCGAAACGACACACTACCGTCACGGATCGTGACCTGGTTGATCGCAAACAGAACGGCCGATGTCTCACCCAGGTCATCGCCCGCTTTGTCAGGCTCGCCCTGAACCACTGTCTCGGCAGCCACGTCATCGGGCACTGGAAACAGACCATCCAGATTGTTCTGTCCGTCAGCTCCAAGCGCGATTGCCATCTTCGGCGCAGAAAGCATCAGCGCATCCAATTCCACGCTGAGTGGTGCAGAGTCGATCACCAGGCCTGTTGCATCGAGGGCATCAAAACTGAGCAGGTCCGCACCCGGGTTCAGCGAGCTGCCCGAGTTGCGAATAGTGACCTCCGCAAGTCCAGCCTGACCGGTCACCGACCATGCCTCTGACAAACTGATGTCGAGCGTCAAGTCAAGATTTCCCGAGGGCACTTGCAGCTGGCTAAACTCATTCAGATAGCCCTGAAACGGCGATACAGGCAGGGCAGCAATATCGACTGAACTGGTTTGTTGAAACTCTGGCGTCAATACCACCTCACCGTCAGCAGACAGCTTTGCTCCGGCAATTCGACCTTCAAATTGATAGTCGAGCGATGCAGGATTCAAGGCTTCGAACTGCGACAACTCCAGCCGCGTCACCTCCACCAGCAGCTGAGCAACGGGAGCAACGCTCTGATCTCGCCAGTGAATTCGACTGTCTGTCCATGCTGTGGACAGCACCTGGATACGCCAGGGCAGCACCTGCTGATCGATGTCAACGGTCTGATCGGCCAAGGCTTCTTCAACGACCCCCTCAGCGGTCAACTCTTCCTGATCATAGTCCGCGACGATGCGATCAGGATCAATCGTGACCCCTGGCTGCGTCTGGATGCGCGTCTCGATCGCATCGACGGTCTCGGCAAGACTGGCCGACAGCAGCTGGTTGAGTACGGCCAGCCCCTGATCATTGCGCAGCAGATGTGCATCAACGCCGTCAAACGTCACCCGATCGATCACGATCTCACCCGCCTGGCTGTCCATGCTGATGGGTCCTGCGGCTACTCGCTGCCAGGATAGGAGCGCTGCCTCATCTGGCATCCGTACATCGACGTCCGTCAGCTCGAACTGACCCTGTTCTGCTGTCAGCACAGGGACTCCCTCGACCAGCGACACCGACAGATCGATACGCCCATCGAGGGTGGCTTGCCGCAGAGTCAGCCCGTGCATGAACTGGGCATAGCGCCAGGCCGACTCAAGTCGAACCTGGCGAGTCTCAAGGACGGCATCGAGCTTCAATGGATTTAAACTCAACTGACCATCCAGGGTGATCGCGCCATCGACTTCCGGAGCCAGGTTGATCGAGAACTGTCCGTTGGCTCCCTGACGAGTATCCAGGTCACTCAGATCCAGGTTGATCTGAGTGATTCGTGTCTGATAGCCAGCCGGGTGAGCAGGCTCCGTATAGGTCAGTGCGCTATCGGTGAGGACCAGTCGGTCAATGACCACATCGGCAGGTTCAGCGTCGCCGGCTTCATCCACTGGATTGGCGTCATCGCTGAGAGGTATCAGGGACTGCCAGTGAACCTGTCCCGAGTCATCCAGTTCGACATGAAGCTGGGCGGCTTCCAGTCTCACTTCAGACAATCGTGCCGACAGGGTAAACAGTGACAAAATACTGGCATTGACATGCAGGCGATCGAACCGGATCAATGGTCGAGACTGGCCGTCGATGGCCTCAAGACCCTCGACTGTGAGGCTGAGCGCCAGTGGATTGAGTTTGAGTTCGGCAATGCTCAAGCTGACATCACGGGCTTGCGCCTGTTCGATCAGTTCAGTCTTCAGCCATCGTGGCAGTAGCACAAATCCGACCAGCAGATAGAGAAGAAACAAGCTGACCAGAACGATCAACCATCGGCCCGAGGTTCCTATACGCATCATTTCTCCTGTAGCGATCAGATCAATCCGTCACTGCCAGCCTTCGCATCCAGGGATCAGACGCGTCGGCTCACTCAGGCTGTGCGAACAACTTCAAAGCAGGGTTCGTAACGAGTCCCCGGCAGCTTCATCCGCTGCTGCTCGACAAACGAGGCCAACAAATGATCCAGTGACTCCATGATCACAGGATCACCGTGAATATGGAACTTGCCATGCTTGCGGACCAACTCTATACCATTGGGCTTGACGTTGCCGGCCACGATTCCCGAAAACACGCGACGCAAATTGGACGCCAACTGGTGAGTCGGCTGCCCTCGATTGATGTTCAACGCTGCCATGTTCTCATGGTTTGGCTCGAATGGATGCTGCAGATCCGAATCGATGTGCAATGACCAGTTGTAGAAGTAGGCATCCTTGACCCGCTTGCGATGCTCTCGCACCACAACCATGGCATCCTTCATCTGTCGTGCGACCTCGACGGGATCATCGACAATAATGCTGTACAGCGACTGTGCTTCGGCACCCAGTGTCAGGCCGATGAATTCGTCGATCCGCGCAAAGTAATCTCGACTGCGCTCCGGACCGGTGAAAATCAGCGGGATTCGGGTGTCAAGGTTTTCCGGATGCAACAGGATGCCCAACAGATAGAGAATTTCCTCGGCCGTTCCAGCGCCGCCAGGGAAAACAATGATGCCATGGCCGAATCGAACAAACGCTTCAAGCCGCTTCTCGATATCCGGCATGATGATGAGCTTGTTGACGATGGGATTGGGTGACTCGGCGGCGATGATGCCCGGCTCGGAAATACCCACAAAACGGGATTCATCAATCCGCTGTTTGCGATGCGCCACCGAGGCCCCTTTCATCGGTCCTTTCATCGCGCCAGGGCCACAGCCGGTGCAGATGTCAAAGCCACGAAGTCCCAGCTGATAGCCTATTTCCTTCGAGTAGTCGTATTCGAGTCGAGAAATCGAGTGCCCGCCCCAGCACACCACCACGTTGGGTTCGCGGTTAGGCTGCATGACCCGTGCGTGTCTGAGAATGGAGAACACCGCATCAGTCGTGCCCGCATTGGTTGTCAGGTCAAAGTCGCCCCCCTGGATACGGGAGTTGACGAAAACGATGTCGCGAAGGACGTCAAACAGCATCTCACGAATGCCTTCGATAATCTGCCCATCGACAAAGGCATCATCGGGTGGGTTGACCAGTTCCAGCTTGATGCCTCGATCTCTCTGAATGACCCGGACATCGAAATCGGCAAATCGACGACGCTGTTCTTCCGGATCATCGGAGTGGCTGCCACAGTTCAATACGGCCAGAGAACAGGAGGTAAACAGATCATGCAGGCCTCCCTCTCCGGATTGCTTGAGCTGGGAAATTTCCTGCCTGGAAAGAATGTTCATGCCATCAGTGGGCTCGACGCTGATAATGACCGGTTCTGTCGCTGTCATACTGAATCCTGTAGTCCGACGGCAGGCCATTGTACGCAGCTATCTCACCCGGAACTAGCCCGACGCTGTCATCCGACAGGGTCAGGCTGGCAGCCTGTCTGACTTAACATGATCGACTGCGGAAAATTCGAGTTTGGCCAGCCCCCCCCCGATCTTATTCGTTAAATAGCGGTGCTTTTCGCCTCAAAAAATCCAAAATCTGACTCAAATCGGCTTTCCATCACGTTGATCGGTCAAGTCCGACAGGCTTCCAGATGACTTCTGGCAGTCTCGTCAGGACCGCTCTTCTGGCAGACTGAAGCCATCAGTTGTTGAAGGAGGATCGCAACGTGTTTCAAGTACTCGAATGGTTTCTGTTTGGCATGTTTGTCTGGGGTTGCTGCATCGTGATGTCGGCACTGTCGCGCAAGTTTGCACCCGAAATGGACATCACTCCCGAACTCACCAAAGGCCTGGGGCTGACCGATCGGGAAGGCAGTCATTCCAGCCACCGCCACAAGGATGCTGAAATTGCCTCATTGAAGCAACGCATCGAAACACTCGAAGCCATTGTAACCGACCCGAAATATCGCTGGGATCAGGAAATGAACCAGCATCGCTCACAAACCAGCTGACCAAAGCAGTGGAACACAAAGACACTCCCTCCCCTCCCTGAGTGCATCTGACCACATCTTCGGATGTGGTATTTTTTTGCTCTGACATCAGTTAAACGGAACAAAATCGATGCAAAAAACGTGTCAGAACTTCACATTTTTTCCGGGTTTCAGATGCTATACTCGGCCGTCAATGGACATCCAGACGGCACCGTCGTCACTCATCATTAGCGAGCACTATTTTTCAAACCCACTCTTGGACAGACGACGGACATGACTGAGATTACCGCCCTTCTGGGACAGTTGGATCATGACAAACGGGGGACTCTGGACCGTCTCTTCGGACAACTGCATGGTGAACTGAAAATTCTGGCCCGAAGCCGGCTCAGAGGCAATGCAATCACTCTGACTGCCACCTCTCTGGTCCATGAGCTGTACCTCAAGCTTATCGGCTCCGAACGACTGACGCTGCACAGCAGGCAGCACTTCTTCGCCTGCTCTGGCGCTGCCATGCGCCAAATCCTGATCGATTCTGCCAGAGCCAAGGCCGCTGAAAAACGTGGCGGTGATCAAATCATGGTGACCTTGACCGATGTTCAGCACACCACGACCCATACCGATATTCTGACCCTGAACGAGGCCATGGATGAACTCGGCCAGATTCAGCCTGAGCTGGTCGAGTTGGTCCACCTGCGCTTCTTTGCCGGACTGTCGATGGATGATATCGCTGAGGTCACCGAGCGATCGGTCCGCAGCCTGCATCGCGACTGGTCCACGGCTCGCGCTTTTCTCGGCGCTCGACTTCAGCAATGAGCCTGACTGCCGAACAGCTGAAGAATTGGCAAGAGGCCGTTGCCATCTTCAAGCAGTTGACCGAGCATCCCGATGACAAACGTCTTGAAGCCTTGTCTGAACTGTCGCTGAGGGAGGCGGTGCGCCAACATGTCAAGGCCATGCTCCAGGCCAGTCAGACCGAGAGCACGCTCGATTCGGATATCAGCGTCTGGGTATTGCCCAATGAGCTTCCAGATCTATCCGGTCAACGACTGGGTGCCTGGCGATTGAGTCACGAAATCGGCCGCGGCGGCATGGCCGTGGTCTATCGGGCAGAGCGGGAAGATGCGCCCTTTGCCCAGTCTGCAGCGGTCAAACTGTTGCCACGCGGTGCTGCTGGTCATGAGCACTTCCAGCGCGAGCAACAAGTGTTGGCCCAGTTGGAGCACCCCAACATTGCGCGGCTGCTTGATGGTGGAGTCGATCAAGACGGCACACCTTGGCTGGCCATGGAGCTTATCGTCGGTGAACGCATTGATGATTACTGTCGCCAGCTCTCTGTGCGACGGACCGTGCAATGCCTGCTGCAGGTCGCCCATGCGGTAGCCCATGCGCACCGACATCTGATTATTCATCGTGACCTGAAACCGGGCAACATTCTGGTTGATGAGGATGGTCGAGCCCGTCTGTTGGACTTTGGCATTGCCCGATTGTTATCCGACGGTGATCACACGCCAGCGACCCGAATCATGACGCCAGAATATGCGGCTCCGGAGCAGCACCGCGGGGAGGCCATCAGCACGGCAACCGATGTCTACGGACTCGGCGCGGTGCTGCACAAATTGCTCACTGACGAAGCTCCGCAGCGACGAGATGGCAGCCGCTCATCTGCGCTGCATGATCGAGACATCGATCGCGATCTGAAGGCCATTGTCAGCAAGGCGCTTCGAGAAGAACCCGATCAACGCTATCGATCGGCTGAATCGCTTGCCAACGACCTGAATCGTTGGCTGGAATCGCGTCCGGTCGAAGCAGCCATCGGCAATCGGCGCTACCATCTGCGCAAGTGGCTTTCGCGACACCGATTCGCAGTGATTGCCGGAAGCATCGCGGTCGCATCGTTATTGGCTGGTGTGGCCAGCACCTGGTGGCAATCTCGGCAAGTCCAGGAACAGGCCCGAATGGTTGCCACGCAGAATGATTTTCTCACTGACTTGCTGGCGTCTCCTCAATCGGTCGCTCGGGGACGTCAGGTTCAGGTCGTCGAGATTCTTGACGAGGCGGTTCTGACTCTGGAGCAACGGTTCGCAGAACCCAGTGCAGCACGCGCTTCGCTGCTCTCCACCCTGGCCCGCACTTTTAAGCAACTGGATCAATTCGAAAGCGCATTGCCACTGGCGCAACGTGCGATCGATGACTTGGAGACTCTGGGCCTGGATACCGATGAACGCTATCTGCGCGCTCTGTTATTCCAGGCCGGAGCCATGATTGCGGCGACGCAGCACATGGAAGCCAAATCGGTCCTGGTCGTGGCGATCACATTGGCTGATACGGTGTTGCCAGTCGATGACGGTCTGCACGGCTTGCTGGCGATACGCGAATGGCTGACAGACCGCCACATCAATCAGACACCAGACCCAGATCAACTTAAGAGCATTCTCTTACTGGCCGATACGCTGAACTGGAAACCGGCCGACCGCGGCACTTTCTAATGCGGCGCGATACAGGGTCTGCGCACCATCGGCCAGATGACCGCTGTCATCGATCGGGCCGAAAGCTCTATTGAATGGGCCAGATCAACACTGGGTGAACGTCACAGCAATGTTCTTTGCATCACCATGGAACTCGTGACTGCATTGGGCAGAACCGGTCAATTGGAGCGTGCTGTGACGGTCACCGAACAAAACATCGCCATCGCTTCTGATTGGCTGGGACCCAACGACAGAGTGGTCTATCAACTGCGCCATAGTCGAGCCAACCTGATCCAGGAACAGGGACGACTGGACGAGGCTCTGATCCAGTTCAGCGACTTGATTGCAGAACGCGACTCTTTTATCGGCCTGGATGATAACGACCGACTATTGGCAGATCAGGGAATTGCTGTAACTCTGATTGAACTAGGCCGGTATGCGGATGCCGAGCAACCCATGCGTGAACTTATTGCCCAACTGACCCTTCAGAACGGCGTAACGCATCCGCTCGTCCTGATCAATCAAACCAATTTGGCTGAACTGCTCATTCTTGACGACCGACCTGAGCAGGCCATCGATCTGTCACGAACCGTTCATGACTTGATAGAGGAGCGTTTTGGAACCCCCCATCCATTTACACTGGTCGCCCAGGCCAAGATTGGCGGAGCACTGGCCGGTCTTGGCGAGTACGCTCAGGCGGTCGAACTGCTGGAACCGCTGGACGCGCCAATGAGCGATGCGTTCAGCCAGGACGATGTCAATGTAATGCTGACCCGACTCTGGTACGCCGAGGCGCTGATTGGCGCAGGTCAATTGGACCACTCACCCGACTGGTTACTCGCCGCACGAGACTGGATGCATGCCGCCAAGGGCAGCGAACACCCCTTGAGCCGCAAGGCCGACGCACTGCTTCAACCATTCAACGCCGAGGCCTCGAAGGCTCCTCTGCAATCAAATTGATGCCCCTCGACGCCAATTGGCGTCGAGGAGTCACCCCTTTGTCAGATATTCCATATCAGCATCGCTTGCTGAGCATTATGAATCAGCCCACGAGCACGCGGAATAAAGAAGCGAGAACCGGTAATTCTGGCGAAGGTCAGATTGACCCGCGCAAATTCCAGCAGCGGGACCGCATCACTGATATGCAAATCCACTGGGTCGAGTAGCTCGATTACGTTCTCTATCTCGGCCAGAGCCAGTCGGGCATTGGTCACTCGGTCACGCCGACGGTTGAGTTGATTGGCCTTGTCCAGCAGCGTATTGGCAGACTCGGCGTTGAAACCCGCTCCCATCATGCGCATGAAGCGCGCTACATTAACGACCTGAGCGCCATTCAGCGGCACAATCTCTGGCAGAAAATCACCATTGCGAAGTAGTCGATTGGTGGCATAAAACGCCACCGCCCCTTCGACGGTATTGATCTGATGACCGTGGAAAAATGGTGGATTATCCATCGCCTCGAAAACAACCGGAGCATTGAATCGATTATCGGCAATTCTCAAGCCAGTAAATGGACCCCCGATACCGAAGCCAAATCCATTGTCGATTGGATTGGCATCACAGCCCAGACTGGGCGCCGCAGGGCTGTCTCCGGGTAGCAGCGGGATCTCTGCCAGGCCCTGTTGAAACAGTTGCCCGAGACTCTGGGGTCATTGACGACCTGAGCAATGATATCACCCGCCTGGTCTGCCAATCGATCGACCTGTGGGCCGAAGGAACGGTGGTGACTCTCGATTGATCCGCCGTTGGCTGCCAGGTCTGCCAGGGCGCCTCTGAATAAGTCTTAAGCGGGTTGGATTGAGAAGGGAAATGCGTCCGATCAAGGCGCATGAACTGAGTCATCGTGGTGCTATGGCTCAGCTCATGCAACGCCGAGCGGGCGTATTTCACGCTCAAGACAACCGTTCACGACTTGTTCAGAGGCTCCCTTGGGCTCGAACCGCTCAATACGGTTTCTAGAGGTTCCCAGTAGTATGAACAGGTTGCGACGTCGCGAACCTGACAAGGTTGATGCACTCATGATTGACTCCTTCTCATCCAGAGGCTGGAACACAGGCAGACACTGCCTTAAGTGAAACATCGGAGAACTCCGAGCTTCTGATTCACATCATGCGGGAATTGAAGGCCATCACCCGCAGAGCCAAACGGCTCAGCAGATCACGCAGTCAAGAAAGGCGGCATCCTGCTTCAACCATCGCTCTATTCGCCCCCTCACCGTTTGAATAGACGCAACTTAAACTTAGGCGGCGCTCGGGTACCTGT
>QIKT01000212.1 GCA_003233095.1 Oceanospirillales bacterium
CCATGACAGACAGCTGGTCCGCACCCGGACCGACAATAATCATGTCGGTCAGGATGACCGGCAGCGCCGAGCCAAGATCGATCTGGCCACTGAGCATCGTCAGATCAATGACATCCTGCTGATCTCCGACATCGCCCAGGTCTGTCTCGGTGTCCATCTCAGCCGCCAAAATGGCCTCTCGAAAAGTCACCATTCCATCTCCAACGGTTTGATTGTCCTCGTTGCTGTTGACGATGATGCGGTTGGCGTGGGCGGAGGTGGCTATCAGAGTCAATCCGATTGTCAGCGAAAGCGTCTGGCGTGCGTTCATGTGGTGTATCCAATGTGGGGAGGATGGTTTCAGATCATTATACTGCGCCTGCTCACAAAGGCAGCGCAGGGTTCACAGAACGCAAAGATCGCCAGTCAACCTCAGGCGAACGGCAGCGACTCGAGTCGGTAGCGGCCATCCCGCAGGATGAGCACACTGCCCCGCTGGTGCCAGTCGCCTAGCACTATGCGAGTGGCAGATTGGCCATCCAGGGTCAGGTCGTGAATCGCAGGACGGTGGGTATGACCATGGATCAAGGCACGCGTCTGGTGGTCGATCATGAACTGACTGACGGTCGAGTCATTGACGTCCATAATGACCTCGGAAGCCTGGCCGGTATGCGCCTGACTGGCTTCGCGGGCCGATTGGGCAAAGGCCAGACGTTCGGAGACCGGCATGGCCAGAAAGTCCGATTGCCAGAAGGGGTCACGAACCTGGGCTCGAAAGGACTGATACACCTCATCATCGGTACACAGCGTATCGCCATGGCTCAGCAGATACCGCTCGCCATCATGATCCAGAGCATGAGGCTCAGCCAGAAGGGTCATGCCTGCTTCATCGGCGTAGACTTCTCCGAGCAGAAAATCTCGATTACCGGCCATGAAAGCGACGTCTGGCCCAGCGCTGCCACAGGCCTTGATGGCCTGCGCAATCTGGCCAGTCAGCGCTGTTTGTACATCATCCCCGATCCATGCCTCGAACAGATCTCCGAGAATGAACAGTCGATCGGCCTCGCGCGCAGCACCGTTGAGAAAACCGAGCAGACACTGCGTGCTCTCAGGACGCGCATCATCCAGATGCACGTCGGAAATGAACAGGTCGAGCATTCAGCCGTCTGTGTCAGCTGAAACCGCTTCCGGACTCTCCTCTGGACTCACTTCGGCTGGAGTCAGTGGTCCCGACACCATGGATGCCGAGGTAATTATGATCGGATCAAGTGGCGCGGCAGGGTGCATCGGACCGGCTGGCCCCGTGGGCACTGAGCGGATCTTGTCGACCACCTCCATCCCCTGGACCACCTCACCAAAGACGGCATAGCCCCAGGTACGCGAATTCATTTCACCCATGTAATCCAGCGCTGCGTTGTCTCCGACGTTGATATAAAACTGAGAGGTCGCCGAATTGCGAATCGATGTGCGAGCCATGGCCACCGTGCCACGCTTGTTCAGCAGTCGATTGGTGGATTCGTTGATAATTGGATCTCGGGTTGGTTTCTCGGTGAAACCCTCGGTAAATCCACCGCCCTGAATCATGAAATTGTCAATCACCCGGTGGAATATGGTGCCGTCATAGAAACGTGCCTTGTCGGCAAACAGCAGAATGACAATATTGCCCTGAGTCGTTTCGAGCAGCAGGTGATCCTTGGCTGCAATGACCGGCTCACTGGAGTTGGTCTCCTGTGATTGTGCAGTGCAAACCAGGCAGGTCAGCAACAGACTCAGATAGAATCGCGAGGGATGTGTCATGGCAAAGTGGTCCTTTGAAAAATGGAACTATTGTACCATCGATGCATGTGGCGTCGCGCCTGCTGAGCACAGTGCCAGATGAGTGTCATTGAAACTGGCAATCAATCCGCCCTGTTTGATCAATAATCGATATCGTGAGCCGAAATGACTAGCAACTTGCGGTTTATCAATCTGTTGAGTGCGCTTGCTCAGACATCGCAGCAGAAGATGGGCCGGTGATTGCTTTGACGATTCGCCTTTTGTCTACTAGCCTCAAGGTACACAGTGATACAGACAGAACAGGTCTGTCACTGTCATCAGGCTCTGAGAAACGAGTCAGTCACTGCGTGATTGCTGTTGACACTGATCGATCAGATCGAATTCAACGGCCCGAAAATCCACCACAGTGACTTCGGCATCGAAGTCGGGCAAATATTCGAAAGAATACCCGACCTTGTGTCAGGCGACTCTGTCGCAATGCGATCTGAATCCATTGCCCGGAGTCGTTGTGATTCAGTGCCGCAAGGGGGCGATCGTTGATCGCCCCCTTTTTTTGGTCGTTGTCAGTGATTGAATAATTCATACTAAGGAGCCTCTGAACAAGTCGTGACCGGCTGTCTTGAGCGTGAAATACGCCCGCTCATGCGCCTTGATCGGACGCATTTCCCTTCTCAAACCAACTCGCTTAAAACTTGTTCAGAGGCTCCCTGGATCACCTCAAGTCCGACAGGCTGCTAGCGAAGCCATGGAATCAAGGGGCCAAGTTCAGACTGGCCTGTTTACGCTCAACCCTAGAAATATCTCGATGGCCTGCGGGTAACAACCGCTGCCGAGCCTGAATAACCCGCGTAAAGGACTCCGAAGCGTTGAGCAACTGACCGGATTGCTGCAAGGTATCAGCCAGGCGCTCCAGGGTGTTCAATGTTTCCAGATGATCGGGACCATAGTAGTTCTGCTTTGACTCGAGTGCAGCCGTTCGGCCTCAAGGAAATTATTCTGCCCAGCCATGCTCAGCGCAATATGGTCTTCGATATCGAACCTCAGTTGACGCTGACGTTGCCCTTCGCCGACAAGACGGTCCTGCAGCTCTCGCAACTGGATTTCACCCCGGCGATGCTGTCCTGTTTCGATCTGATATCGACCCAGCATGTATTGACTGCTGAGAGTCAGAAAATGCTGATCACCCAATTGCTCGGTGGCATCGACAATATTGTGCCTGAGTAGCTGTCTGGCTGCATCAAAGTCACGCAGCAACAATTTCACAGAAGCCTGATTCAAACGCAGTTCGATCAATTGTTCAAACGGTATCTGCTCGTCCTTCAGAGCCAGCGCCATCGCCCGTTCAAGAAAGTTCTGTGCACTGACCATTTCACCGCCCAGCCGGCTGATCTCTGCCAACTGCTGGAGATAGCGAACGCGAATGTAGGTGTTTTCATCAGGCCACTGATTGACTTCCGACAAACCGTCATTGATCACCCGCACCGCATCGCTGTACCCGCCCTGCCCGATCAGGCTTTCAACCAGATCGTGTCTGAGACGAAGGATCCCCTGATGGTCAGTCCCTGATTCAAGCATGGTTTCCAGGAGCTGTTGACGATGGCGAACAGCCTGACGATATCGACCCTGATTGTGGTAGGTTTGCGCGAGCAGTTCCTTGGCCAGCAATCGGGTCTCCTCGAGACCGCTGCTGTCCTGATTGACGGCATCGGAGGTCATGAGGTTGAGGAAGGTCTGCTCGGCAGCCTCATAGCGCTGTTGCTCGATCTGAAGCTGGCCCAACAGCATCAGACGCGAAGCAGACAGCGGGTTTGTGTCCGACAACTCCGATAGCGCACCGCTGGAGAGTGACGCTTCAGCCAGTGATACCTGACCTTGATCCAGCAGATAGCCGATACGACCCAGCTCCAGAGTGGCCGCCGCTTGATCGTCGCCCGACTCACCCAGTGCCTGAACGGCCTTCTGCCAGGCATCTGATGCCGAATCGACCTGACCCAATTGTCGATAGGCGGTCGACAGTTCGGTCTGCCAGTCCGCTTCACTGACCGATGAGGGTGACGTCGATATGGCGATCGGTGCCTGAAGAACACTCAGCATGCGCGCTTGTTCCTCGGCATTCATCTCAGCGTTGGAGATGACCTGAGCGAGCAGCAGCTGACGATCCTGCCGAATGCTGCTCTGAGCCTGCATCAGCAATTGATCGGGCATGTGAACATCCTCAGCAACCGTGACTTCGACCGCTGATCGTGCCGCATCCGAACGAGCCCAGAAAGACGCCCAGGAGACTCCAAGAGCCAATAGTGCTGTCGCCAACAATGCAATCAATGATGAATAGGCCACTGGCAATTTCGATGGCTCAACCGTCGCCATTGGATTCTCGACCACACTGGTGGCGATGCCCGAGTTGAGACGTTCATGCAGATCGTTCGCCGTGCCTCGTTGGTCCGGATTGATACTGAGCAGTCGACTGACCCAATCGCGCGTCGACTCACTGACCCCTGTGGCCTGCTCGAGGAACTGTTCAGCTGGGGAAACCGCCTGATCGGACTCCTGATCGAACAGCGGGTATTGGCCGGTCAGAAGATAGGCGCTGAGCGCGCCAAGCGCATACAAATCAATGGCCGAGCTTGCCGGTGTATTGTGGTACAGCTCAGGCGCCAGCGTATGGATCAAGTGCGGACTGTCGTCACCAGAGAGATCAAATCCATTCGAATGCCTGAACTGGTCCAGCAGAATCGTTTCCTGCAGGTAGCGGATTGAAAACAGGTTGATGGC
Organism: Oceanospirillales bacterium; assembly: GCA_003233095.1. Lineage (GTDB taxonomy): Bacteria > Pseudomonadota > Gammaproteobacteria > Xanthomonadales > SZUA-38 > SZUA-38. The sequence continues at coordinate 4,528 of QIKT01000212.1, forward strand.
ACCATGAATCAGTGCCTGATCATGATAGGTGATGAGAATATCCGAGACCGTCCGGGCAATCTGGATCACGACGGTCTCACCAGCAGGGATGTCAATCTCCTCAGCGGTCTTGAACCCTGTCGTCTGCTCACGCCAGACGCCTGGCAGATGGTTGTGAACGTCTCCCCCATGCAGTCGAATCAGATGAGAGTGACTGACACGGGCCTTTCTTCTGGCCCGGCTGACAAAATCCTGCACACTGTCGTCAGGAATATCGTTTGGGTCAAACAGGCTGAGGATGACGTCCTCATCCAGGATCGGGTCATAGGCCAGATAATCACTGACAGACTGTCTGATTGTCTCGCTGTTGACTGCCTCATTCAGATACAGATGCCCCCACCTGATCGGAGCGCTGCGTTGTGTCTGACTACTAGCCACTTCACAGGGTTCCTGCTGATCGGGCTGGTAGGCAAAGGCGAGCCGAGCAATCAGCGACAGTTCTTCTGATTCGATTGACTCAGCATCATTCATCCGTCCGTCAGCAATCGCAGTGGCCCACTGCAAGACCTTCTGTCGTGAACTCATGAAGTGATCGCCTCATGAATCTTCCCTGACAGCGCCATGATACTGCGAATTACCAGGTTACGAGCTGCATTGGCAGTGGGACAATCAAGAGCGGCGGCGATTTCGGAATCCGTCATGCCCAGCTCGATTCGGCAGATGACCGCTTCACGCGGTATGTCTTGCAACTGGCTCAGCGCTGCCTCAAAAACTTGCTGATCGTCTACTGAAATTGATGATTCTTCGGCTTGCCTTGTTGTTGCAGATTGCTGCTGATCAATGGTCCCGATCCGATCCAGTATCTGTTGTCTCAGGTAGAGCAGAAACGACGCCTCTCTAACCGGCTTGAACTGCACCATGTAATCCAGAGATCGATCGATGGCCTGCTCGAACACATCGGTATTCGTACTGGAACCGGCTGGATGACGAACCGTCAGCCAGTGCGCATATCGTTGTCGATAGCGCTCGCCCAGAGGGGCCCGACAATCATCGTGACCGTTTCGAATGCGACTGAGTAATGACGCGGTGGATTCTTGAGGCATGAGACCAGCAACACAGCAATGGATGGGGTCAGTATACCCAACCCTCAGCATGTGAGTGAAACCGTGATAAGGAAATGTGACCACACTCGCGCAGATAGTCAGTTAACGGATCAACCGTCTCAACTGAAATCATTCAACTTGCCGTTAAGGAGAGGCATCGCAAACGACAAATTGGAGCGCAGTGGCGATCAGCCTCACGATGCACGCTGGATAAATCGTGTGGCAAGCAAAACGGACAGGATCAGAGAGGTCCAAAACAGGCTGACTGGTCAGTGGATGTCAGATTGGACATGACTCATTACTGATATTCCGTGCACCTGACACACTGGAGTCAACTGATTGTGGCCCATCAGCCGGGAATTCCGGATACAGCGATCACACAGACGGCGATCAGAGGACCGGCAAAAATGCTCAAGAGCAATTGCAGCGCTCCGTTGATACTGAGCACGGCAGCCATGTCGACCCGTGGTGAAATCGGATGCTCGTCGGTCGGCTCATCCATGTACATCAACTTGATGATGCGCAAATAGTAGAAGACACCAATCACTGAGAAGATCACGGCAACAATCGCCAGCCAGGTCAGATTGACATCGACAACGGCATTGATGATTTGCAGCTTGGCGAAAAAGCCGACGAATGGAGGAATCCCTGCCAGCGATGCCATCATGGAGAGCATGACAAAAGCATACCAGGGGTTGCGCCTGTTCAGGCCAGCAAAATCATCCAGTGTTTCAGCCTCGAAACCAGCGCGAGACAGCAGAATGACCACACCAAAGGCACCCGCACTCATGATCGCGTAGGTGATCGCATAGAACATGGCGGCCGCATAGCCTGTTTCCGAACCCGACAGAATGCCAAGCAGCATGAAGCCAACATGGGCGATGGTGGAATAGGCCAGCATGCGTTTGATATTGGTCTGGGCAATGGCAACCACATTACCCAGCATCAGCGACAGCACGGCCATGATGATGAGCATTTGCTGCCAGTGCTCGAACAAGCCACCCAACCCGAAGTCCAGCAGTCGCAGTGCCATGGCCACGGCGGCGAGCTTGGGCGCTGAGCTGATGAACAGCGTCACCGCAGTCGGGGCCCCTTCGTACACGTCCGGTAACCACATGTGGAACGGGACGGCACCAAATTTGAAGGCCAGACCAATGACGACAAAAACCAGTCCGAAGCTGAGAATCATGCCGTTTGCACCGCCAGCGGCGATCACTTCGGACATGGTTTGAAAATCAATCGTTCCAGTGGCGCCATAAATCATCGAGATGCCATACAGCAGCATCCCGGACGCCATGGCACCGAGAACAAAATATTTCATCGCTGATTCAGAGGCAACGCCGGAGTCCCTGTTCAGCGCGACCAGGGTGTAACTGGACAAGGCCAGCAGCTCAATCCCGAGATACACACTGAGCATATTGGCAGAGGACACAATGACCATCATGCCAAGTACCGCGAACAGACAGAGAACGTAGAATTCGCCCTTGAACAGATTGCGCTCGCGAAGATAGGCCTTGGAATAGACAAACACAATTCCGGTCACACCCAGAATACACAATTTGAGAACATCCCCCAGCTGATCGCGGACAAAGGCACCATTCATGATCACCGTCGTTGCAATGGCGGACCCATCATGCAGCCTCAGAATGGCGATTGCGGTAAACACCAGCGTGGCGATTGACAGCAGATAGGTAATGCCGCGCCGTTGTTCAGGAATAAACAGGTCAGCCACCAGCACCACACAGGCCATGGTCAGCAGCAGCATTTCGGGAATCAGCAGCGTCAGCTCACTTGTATTGAATTCCATCATGTCGATTAACCTGTCAGCTTGCTTTGCTGGATCTGTTCGACCAGCTTGTAAATGGATTCATGCATCACATCGACCAGAGGGTCGGGCCAGATGCCAAACAGCAGTATCACGAATGCCAGAGAACTGAGTACCAACGTCTCTCGGCCGTTGATGTCCTTGAGATGGTTGACCTTCTCATTGGTGATCTCGCCAAAAATGACCCGCTTGACCAGCCACAGCGAATAGGCGGCGCCGACAATCAGTGTGGTCGCCGCCAGGAAGGCATACCAGAAATTGGCTTGCAGACTGGCCAGAATCACCATGAACTCGCCAACAAAGCCTGAGGTGCCTGGTAACCCCGAATTGGCCATGAAGAACAGCACCGAGAAGGCTGCGAAGACCGGCATCTTGTTGATCACCCCACCATAATCGTCGATGTTTCTGGAGTGCATACGGTCATACAATACGCCAACAAACAGGAATAGCGCGGCTGAGATAAAGCCGTGCGAAATCATCTGAATCATGCCACCTTCAAGCGCCAGAGCTGCGCCGCTGGTATTGCCGGCAATCGCCATGGACAGAGCAATGAATGTACCCAGGGTGACAAATCCCATGTGCGAGATCGATGAATAGGCAATCAGCTTCTTCATGTCTGTCTGGACCATCGCAATCAGACCGACATAGACAATAGCGATCAGCGAGAAGGTGATGATCAGCCAGTCATACTCAAGACTGGCATCTGGTGCAATTGGCAGTGAGAATCTGAGGAATCCATAGCCACCGATCTTGAGCATGATGGCGGCCAGAATAACCGACCCACCCGTTGGGGCTTCTACGTGAGCGTCTGGCAACCAGGTGTGCACCGGGAACATTGGAATCTTGACCGCAAAGGCGGCAAACAGCGCAAAGAAGATCCAGGTCTGTTCGCGCATGGTCAAAGACAAGTCCTGCATGGCCAGAATCGAGGCCGAATCGCCCTTGAGCAACATATAAACCAGTGCGACCAGCATCAGCACCGAACCCAGGAAGGTGTAAAGAAAGAATTTGAAGGTCGCATAGACTCGGTTCGGTCCGCCCCAGACACCGATAATGAGGAACATCGGAATCAGCATGGCTTCGAAGAACACATAGAACAGGAACGCATCCACGGCGCAGAAGACGCCAATCATCAGACCTTCAAGCATCAGAAACGCAGCGAAGTATTGCGCGACTCGCTCGTTGACCGCTTCCCAACTGGCAATGATCACCAGCAGCGAGATGAACGCCGTCAATATGATCAGTGGCAATGACAGACCATCAATGCCGAGGTAGTACTGGATGCCGAAGGTCTCGATCCATGGCAATTGCTGAACAAACTGCATGTCAGCCACACCCGTATCAAAGCCCATGTACAACGGAATGCAGAGCAACAGCGACACCAGCGACACCAACAGGGCGAGCATTCGTGCCATGGCCGGGCGACCGTCTCCAGCAAACAATACCAGGACGCCACCCACAATGGGGGCCCAGATCAGCAGACTCAGTAACAGTGATTCATTCATGGATCGATCAGTTCCAGGTAGTCAACGCAAAGAGGCCCAACAGGACAATCAGTCCGATGATCATGCCAAATGCATAGTGATACAGCCGCCCGGTCTGAACCTGACGGAGGATGCCCGATACCCAGCCCACCATCCGTGCACTGCCGTTGACAAACACACGATCGATGATCGCCTGGTCACCAAAGCGGTAGAACAGTTGGCCCAGTTTTCGGGCACCGCGAGCAAAGACGATCTGGTTGAATTCATCGAAGTAGTACTTGCGGTCCAACAGCGTGTGCAGCGGCCGCAGGCCCTTGGCGGCGCTATCTGCAATACCGGGACGGAACAGATAGATGATGGTTGCAAGCAAAGCACCAGCAATCGCCAGCCACACCGGCAGGGTCATGAAGCCGTGCAAGGCAAACGCCAGCGGTCCATGCCACTCCGATTCGAGTGTGGCCAGAGGATTCGCACCCAGCACAGTAATGGCCGATCCGAAGAAGTCTCCAAACAGCAGCGGTTCAGTCGCCCACCAGGAAATGCCAATGGACGGAATCGCCAGCAGGATCAGTGGGAGAGTCACCACCCATGGGCTTTCGTGGATGTGAGAACGAGTCTGTTCGTCCATCCGCTCCTTGTTATGGAAGACCAGATACAGCAGTCGGAAACTGTACAGTGCCGTGACAAATACCCCGGCGATCAGCAGCACGGAGGCAAAGCCGGCACCATCGCGAGTGGCATGTGAGACGGCCGAGATGATGGCATCCTTGGAGTAGAATCCGGCAAATCCCGGGAAGCCAATCAATGCCAGTGTTCCAATCCATGCGGTAATCCAGGTCACTGGCATATACCGGCGCAGACCGCCCATCTCACGCATGTCCTGCTTGTGATGCAAGGCAATGATCACCGAGCCGGCACCCAGGAACAGTAACGCCTTGAAGAAGGCATGGGTCATCAGGTGGAAAATGGCCGCCGAGTAGGCCGAAGCACCCAGTGCTGCGGTCATGTAGCCCAGCTGAGACAGGGTTGAGTAGGCAATCACACGCTTGATGTCATTCTGTACCAGACCAATCAGCCCCATGAAGAACGCTGTGATGGCGCCGATGATGAGGACAAAACTCAGCGCTACTTCGGAGAACTCGAACAGTGGTGACATCCGGGCCACCATGAAGATACCTGCGGTGACCATGGTGGCCGCATGAATCAGCGCCGAAATCGGGGTGGGGCCTTCCATGGAATCCGGCAACCAGACGTGCAGTGGGGCCTGAGCCGATTTGCCCATGGCACCGATGAACAACAGAATGCAGGTCACCGTAATGACCGACCAGTGATGGCCGCTGAACAACTCCATGGTCATGCCCTGTACCGAATCGGCGCGAGCGAACACCTCGCTGTAATCCATCGAGTTGAAGTAGAACAACACACAGCCGATGCCGAGCAGAAAACCGAAGTCACCCACCCGGTTGACCAGGAACGCCTTCATGTTGGCAAAGATGGCCGTTTCCTTCTTGTGCCAGAAGCCGATCAGAAGATACGACACCAGACCGACCGCTTCCCAACCAAAGAACAGTTGCATGAAGTTGTTGGACATCACCAGCATCAGCATGGCAAAGGTAAACAGCGAGATATAGCTGAAGAAACGCTGATAGCCGTCATCATCTTTCATGTATCCGACGGTGTAGATATGCACCATCAGCGACACGAAAGTGACCACGCACATCATCAGTGCCGTCAGTTTGTCGACCAGAAACCCGACGTGAAATTCGATATCGCCGACTGACAGCCAAGTATAGAGATTCTCGTTGAAGACCGGCAAGTCCTGAAACAGGAAGCGCCGCATCACATCCAGCGACAGAATGCACGACAACCCAACGGTCAGGATCGTGACCCAGTGAGCGCCTGCCCGACCGATCTTGCGGCCCAGCAGGCCGGCGACAATCGCGCCAGCCAACGGCGCCAGGGCTATGATTAGATACTGGTTTTGCACGTCAAAATTCCCGCTACTCGTGTGACCCTCACGGACTGACCGCGATGGCGATTGTTATCCCTTCAGGGTATCAATTTCGGCGACGTTGATAGTCTGACGGTTCCTGAACACCAGAATCAGGATTGCCAGACCAATGGCTGCCTCAGCAGCAGCCACGGTCAGCACAAAAAAGACAAAGACCTGACCGTCCATGTTGCCCAGAAAACGTGAGAAGGCGACAAAATTCATGTTGACCGACAGCAGCATCAGTTCGATGGCCATCAACAGAACAATAATATTTTTACGATTCAGGAAAATGCCCGCAATGGAGATGCAGAACAGCAAGGCTCCCAGGATCAGGTAGTGTTGCAAGCCAATCATGTGTGTTTCCCGTATTCAGTGTCTGTCTCGACCTTGACGACTCTCAAACGATCTTCTTTTTTGACCTGGACTTGTTTGGACGGGTCCTGATGTCGCGTATTCGGACGTTTTCTGAGCGTCAGCGTAATAGCGGCAATAATGGCGACCACCAAAATCACCGCGGCAACCTCGAACGCAAACAGATACTTGGTGTAGAGCAATTCACCGAGTGCTTCGGTATTGCTGTAGCCCAGTGGATGTGGCGCCGGCATCGGGAATAGTTCAACGGTGAAGTTCTTCGCGGCAACCACCATCAGCATTTCGATCAACATGATGACGGCGACCAGCAGACTGACCGGCAGATAGCGTGCGAAGCGCTGCTGGACCAGGTCCATGTTGATATCCAGCATCATCACCACGAACAGGAACAGCACCATGACGGCGCCAACATAGACCAGCACCAGGGTGATAGCGAGGAATTCCGCTTCCAGCAGCATCCAGATGCAGGCACAGGTCACGAACGCCAGAATCAGAAACAGCGCCGCATAGACTGGGTTTCGCACGGTGATGACGGCAATTGCCGAGAGCACCATGGCCAGCGAAAAGGTGTAGAAGACAATTTGTGGGATTAACTGTTCCATGATCAGACTCAACGGTAAGGTGCGTCCTGCTGACGATCAGCAGCCAGTTGTTGCTCCAGTCGGTCACCCAGTGCCAGCAGTTGTGGCTTGGTGATCACGCTCTCGCTGCGCTCTTCCATGTGATATTCGTGCACATCGGTCCCGACGATCGAGTCGACCGGGCAAGACTCTTCACAGAAGCCGCAAAAGATGCATTTGAACAGGTCAATGTCGAAGCGAGTGGTTCTGCGAGTGCCATCATCCCGCTGCTCTGAATCAATCGTAATGGCCAGCGCCGGACAGACTGCTTCACAGAGTTTGCAGGCAATACAGCGTTCTTCGCCATTTGGATAGCGCCTGAGTGCGAGCAGACCGCGAAACCGGTTCGATTTTGGCGTCTTCTCTTCCGGATACATGATGGTGAACTTGGGTTTGAAGAAATAGCCAATGGTCACGCGCATGCCACCGAGCAGTTCCAGCAGAGCCAGGCTTTTCAAATAGGACGTAATCGCGCTCATCTAGGGGGCCCACCATAACCATTGTTTGACGACGAAAAGAGCGACCACCAGAATCCAGACGATGGTGATCGGTATGAAAACCTTCCAGCCCAATCGCATGATCTGATCATAGCGATAGCGCGGGAAGGTTGCCCGGAACCACAGGAATAGAAACAGGAAGAACATCGTCTTGAGCAGCAACCAGACAATGCTGGGTGCGGCCAGGAAGGTGCCTTCGATACCGGGTACTGCTTCCAGTGGCGACAGCCAGCCGCCCATGAACATGAGCGCGGCCAGCAGTGAAATCAGAATCATGTTGGCATACTCGCCGAGGAAGAACAGCGCGAACGCTGCCCCGGAATACTCGACATGGAAGCCTGCGACAATCTCAGATTCGCCCTCGGCGACATCGAATGGCGCCCGATTGGTCTCGGCCACCCCGGAGATGAAGTAGATAATGAACAGCGGGAACAACGGGATGAAGTACCAGTTCCAGATACCCCCCTGCTGTCCAAGCACGATCTCGGTCAGATTCAGAGAACCGGCAGCAACCAGCACTCCGACCAGTGCAAAGCCCATGGCAATCTCATAGGACACGATCTGGGCAGCCGAACGCATGGCACCGAGAAATGCATACTTTGAATTCGACGCCCATCCGGCGATGATCACACCGTAGACACCGACCGACGTCAGTGCCAGCACATACAGCAAGCCCGCATCGATCTGAGCAAGCACCATGCCTTCTTCAAATGGAATGACCGCCCAGGCTACCAGAGCCGGTATCAGGGTCAGCATCGGTGCCAGAACAAACAGGAACCGATTCGATTTGGCAGGCAGGATGACTTCCTTCATCAACAGCTTGATGACGTCAGCAAAGGGTTGAAACAAACCCCATGGCCCTACCCGGTTAGGTCCGATTCGAACCTGCATGGCGCCGATCACCCTGCGCTCTGCGAGGGTCAGAAAGGCCACTGCCAGAATCAGTGGAATCGTGATCGCCAGAATCTTGATCAGAATCCAGCCCAGTGCCATCAAATGGTCCATCATGCGTCTGCCTCCACTGCCACCGAAACATGCGCCGTCAGCGGAGAAAGAGCTTCGACCCCCATAGGACAGCCGAGGCTGCCTTCAGGCTGATTCTCGTCCATGATGGCCGCAACCAGCAGCTCACCATTCAATCGAACCGTCTCTTCCCGAACAACGCCCAGGCGTTCAGCGTCGAGCGGGTTCAGACGGACTGCTGCAAGGCTGGCGTGAGAGGTCTTTTGCAAATGATCGCTGCGCCGAACAATCGGATCCGAACTGACCATGCCGTAATCGCATTGCAACTCAAGTGTATTGTCGGCGCTGACAACAGGCAGGGTGATCACCGGATCGATCTTACCCATGACGGTTTCGACATCCAGCCCACTGATCTCTTCGCGCAGATCGCCAATACCCTGATAGTCGAAGCCTTCGAGCTTGAGCTGGTCGGCAATGACCTTGTAGATTTTCCAGCTGTCCTTGCCATCTCCATCGGGCTTGCTGGCCGCTGCGCGGGATTGCCATTGACCTGCGGCGTTGACCAGGCTGCCGCCGGTTTCAAGGAAGGTCAGCGACGGCAGAATCAGCGTGGCTACCTCGCGAATGGCGTCAGTGACATACGGACTGATCACGATGACCTGTTCGGCCTGTGACAGCGCCTGCTGCAGCCCTGCGGCCTGCAGGCAGTCGAGAGTCGGTTCAAACCCATCGATGACGATGACCTTGAGTGATCCATTGATCATCTCGCTGACGTTCTGTCCGCGTTGACTGCTCACAGCCATCCCCGCTTCGCGGTGCGGCAATACGCCCATCATCATGGCGCCCGCTGCATTGGCGAAGGCTGGAAGTTCACCATAGCTTGCGCCAGTCGCCTGACAGATCAATGTCGCCAGAGCCCGCAATGCCGATGCATTGGCGTGTCCCAGGGCATTCTGACCCAGCAGCACTCTGCCCCGCTCACCGGACTTCAATGATTTGGCAATCCGTGTACTTGCTTCATTCTCGCGACTGTCCTTGATCAGCTTGCCCAGCGCACCCTTGGCAGTCATGCCCAGAGATCGTGCCACGGCAGCCAGTTCGCTAACCATCAGTGAAGGTTTGCAAATTACTTCGGCGGCCAGATCGAAGTTATGCGGGTAGTCGTATGGATTGATGACTGAAATCGCAGCACCGGCGTGTGACGCCTGGCGTACGCGATGGCCCAGAATAGGTTGGTCATGGCGTATGTTGGCGCCAATGATCAGGATCGCATCCGCGCTTGCCAGGGAGGCAATGCTGCCGCCCAGTGATGCTGTCAGGACGCGCGACTGATCATCAACAAAGTCAATTTGACGGATTCGATGATCAATATTGTGGCAGCCCAGACTTCGAGCCAGCTTTTGCGCACTGTACAAGTTCTCGTTGCTGTTCTGGGCAGAGACCAGAAAGCCGATCTCACTGGCATCAACGCCTGACAGAGTATCCGCAGCGGCCTTGATGGCAGTCGGCCATCCGCACTTCTGCCAATGTCTGTCGTTCTTCATTTCAGGCTGCGTGATTCGATCATCACTGTATATACCGTGGAACCCCCAGCGGTCGCGGTCCGACAGCCAGTTTTCGTTGACCGCTTCATTCGCGGCCGGCACAGCGCGCAGAATGCGACCACGCTGTCGGTGATACACAATATTCGAGCCGACGGCATCATGTGAGGAAATCGACGGAGCAGCACGCATTTCCCAGGATCGAGCGCGGAAACGGAACGGCTTGTTGGTCAGCGCGCCGACCGGGCACAGATCAATGATGTTGCCTGACAATTCCGAGTCGATCGAGCGTCCCACATAGGTAGAGATGAACGTATGATCGCCGCGGCCCATGCCGCCCAGCTCGTTGGTGCCGGCAATCTCGTCCAGAAAGCGGACGCAGCGAGTGCAGTGGATGCAACGGGTCATTTCGGTGCTGATCAAAGCGCCCAGGTTTTCATCCTTGACCGATCGCTTGCGATCGACATAGCGAGAGACCGAGTGGCCATGCCCTATCGAGATATCCTGCAATTCACACTCGCCGCCCTGATCACAGATCGGACAGTCCAGCGGGTGATTGATGAGCAAGAACTCCATGACATTCTGCTGAGCCGAGACGGCGCGATGAGAGCGGGTATACACTTTCATGCCGTCCATCACCGGTGTGGCACAGGCTGGCAATGGCTTGGGTGCCTTCTCGACATCAACCAGACACATCCGGCAGTTGGCGGCGATGGAGAGTTTGGGGTGATAACAGAAGCGCGGGATGTGGATACCCGCACGGTCGGTGGCCTCGATGATCATGGCCCCTTTGGGCACGTCCATGCTGATCCCATCGACTTCGATGGTGACAGTCTCCACGACCGGCTTTTCGGCGACATCACTCATGCGGCTGCCTCGGTGTTGCCGTCAACCATGGATCGACCATGTTCGACATAGTGTTCAAATTCATGCCAGTAGTGGCGCAGGAATCCCTGCACCGGCCAGGCAGCGGCCTCACCAAAGGCGCAGATGGTATGCCCTTCGATCTGACCAGCGATGGCCTTGAGCTTCTCGATATCTTCGATGTGACCCTTGCCCTGGACAATTCGGTCCAGCACTCGGTACATCCAACCGGTGCCTTCGCGGCAAGGCGTGCACTGACCACAGGATTCCTTGTAGTAGAACCGTGAGATGCGTCGACAAGCCTTGACCATGCAAGTGGTCTCGTCCATGACAATCACCGCACCGGACCCAAGTCCTGAGCCGGCTTTGTGCAAGGCATCAAAATCCATGGTCAGATCCATCATCACCTCGGCAGGCAGCACAGGCATCGACGATCCACCGGGGATGACGGCCTTCAGTGCATGCCCATCGCGCACTCCACCAGCCATCTCCAGCAAATCCCGAAAGGGTGTACCCAGCGGTATTTCATAGTTGGCCGGTTTATTGACGTGTCCGGAGACCGAAAAGCACTTCGGGCCGCCGTTGTTCGGGATGCCAATATCCAGGAACCAGTCGGCGCCGTTGAGCATGATGGCCGGAACGGACGCAAAACTTTCGGTATTGTTGATCGTGGTCGGTTTGCCATACAGGCCGAAGTTGGCCGGAAACGGCGGCTTGTAACGCGGCTGCCCTTTCTTGCCTTCGAGTGATTCCATCAACGCGGTTTCTTCACCGCAGATATAGGCGCCAGCACCGAGCGCCGAATACAGGTCGAAATCAACGCCGCTGCCGAGGATGTCCTTGCCCAGCAAGCCAGCCTCATAGGCTTCGGCCAGTGCTGCTTCAAAGCGCTCGAAGGGCTCATGATGAAATTCGCCACGCAGATAGTTGTAACCCACCGTGGCACTCATGGCATAGCCACCAATGGCCATGCCTTCAATCACTGCATGTGGGTTGTAGCGCAAGATATCGCGATCGTGGCAGGTGCCTGGCTCCGACTCATCGGAGTTGCACAAGACATATTTCTGACCTGGAGCCTTGCGTGGCATGAAGCTCCATTTCAGGCCGGTCGGAAAACCAGCACCACCGCGACCGCGCAGCGATGATGACTTGACCGTCTCGATGATCTCTTCCTGAGGCGTTTGTTCGGACAGAATCTTCTTCCATGCCTGATAACCGCCAATTTTCAGGTAGTTTTCCAGGGTCCATGGTTGATCAAAGTCCAGTGTGGTTAATACGGCGCGCTCGCTCACAGTGTTACTCCAGGGAATCGATGATCTGATCCACCTTGTCGGTCGTCAGATGTTCATGATAGTGGCCGTTGACGATCATCATCGGCGCACTCACACAACCCGCCAGGCATTCTTCTTCCTGAACCAGCGTGATGCGTCCGTCTTCGGTCGTCTCCCCCAGTGAAATCCCCAGCTTTTTCTCGATGTGAGTGACCAGTTCATTGGCACCGCACAGATAGCAGGAAATATTGGTACAAACCGCCACTTTGTGACGACCGGTTGGCTTCAAGTGAAACAACGAATAGAAACTGCCCACTTCATAAGCCCAGGCCGGTGGTATATCGAGATAAAGGGCCACAGCGGTCATCAGCTCGGTCGTCAGATAACCACCGTTCTGCTCCTGTGCCGCCATCAAGCTCTGAATCACGGCAGAACGCTTTCGGTCTTCAGGAAAGCGGGCTACCCAGGCGTCAATCTGCTCACAGGTTTCTGCGCTGAGCAGATCGGTCAATGTCTCTGTGCCACTCATCAGCGGTCAATCTCTCCGAATACGATGTCCTGGGTTCCAATCACAGCGACCACGTCGGCCAGCATGTGCCCTTTGACCATTTCGTTCATGGCCGACAGATGCGCAAAGCCGGGAGCACGCAAGTGCAATCGGAACGGTTTGTTCGATCCATCAGACACAATGTACGCGCCAAATTCACCCTTGGGCGCTTCAACGGCCGCGTAGGCCTCTCCTTCCGGAACGATATAGCCTTCGGTAAAGAGCTTGAAGTGGTGAATCAGATTCTCCATACCTTCCTTCATGCTCTGCCGCGACGGCGGAACCACCTTGTGGTTATCGACCGTCACCGGCCCGGGGTTGGATCGAAGCCAGGTCACGCATTGCTGAATGATCCGATTGGACTGAGTCAGCTCTTCCATTCGAACCAGATAGCGGTCGTAACAGTCACCGTTGGTGCCGACTGGAATATCGAAATCCAGATCGGCGTAGGCTGCATACGGCTGTTTCTTGCGCAAATCCCAGGCCAGGCCAGAGCCGCGCAGCATCGGGCCAGTGAAACCCAGTTGCAAGGCACGTTCAGGCGAGACCTCGCCAATGCCCACAGTCCTTTGCTTCCAGATGCGGTTGTCGGTCAACAGTGTTTCGTACTCGGCGACGCGCGTCGGAAAATCTTGTGCGAAGGCTTCGATGAAGTCGAGCAGAGAGCCCGATCGCCATTCGTTGGCTTGCTTGAGACCCTTGCCCTTGGTCCATTTGCTCTCACGGAACTGCGGCATCGTGTCGGGCAGATCGCGGTACACGCCACCGGGCCGATAGTAGGTGGCATGCAAACGAGCACCCGAGACTGCCTCATAGCAATCCATCAGCTGCTCACGCTCGCGAAAGGCGTACAGAAACAACGTCATGGCGCCCAGATCCAGAGCGTGAGTACCCAACCACATCAGGTGGTTCAGAATCCGAGTGATCTCATCGAACATGGTGCGGATATACTGAGCCCGTATCGGTGCTTCGACACCCAGCAACTGCTCGATGGAACGCACATAAGCATGCTCGTTACACATCATCGAGACGTAATCCAGACGATCCATATAAGCAATTGACTGATTGTAAGGTTTTGATTCAGCGAGCTTTTCAGTCCCCCTATGCAGCAGTCCGATATGCGGATCAGCGTGTCGAACCACTTCACCGTCCATTTCCAGTACCAGCCTCAGCACACCGTGAGCCGCCGGGTGCTGTGGGCCAAAATTCATTGTGTAATTGCGTATTTCAGCCATGCTTATTCTTCATCTGCCAGATAACGGGAGTCATTGCGCACCACTTTGGGCACCAGGACTCGAGGCTCTATGGTCACCGGCTGGTAAACCACACGCTGCTTCTCTTCGTCGTAGATCACCTCGACGTTGCCGATCAGTGGGAAGTCCTTGCGGAATGGGTGGCCGACAAAACCGTAGTCGGTCAGAATGCGTCGCAAATCCGGATGACCATTGAAGAGGATGCCATACAGGTCGAAGGCTTCGCGTTCGTACCAGTCGGCTGCTGCCCAGACGTCAATCAGGGTCGCGACCACAGGCAGCTGATCGCCCTTGAGCAGGGTGCGGACCCTGAGTCGGCGATTGTAAGTGACCGAGAGCAAGTGAATGACGACCGCAAAGCGTTCTTCGGTGCCCGCCTCCACACGTTCGGACCAGTCGAATCGACCTGGGCCAGAGCTGCCTTCGACGGCCCTTGAATAGCCTTCGAATGTCGCCTCATCATCTTCCCATTCGTCCTGTCCATAGCCCAGGTAATCCACGCCGCACAAATCCACCATCTGCTCATACTGGCAGCCGGAATCATCACGGAGTGTTTTCGCGACTCGATGCCAGGCAGACGGTTCGACTGTGGCGGTGATCTCGCCCTGATGCGACTCGATGGACAACGCATCTTCACCCAACAGGGTGGTGAGGGACTGAATGATGTCGGTCTGTTCGGTCATGCCGTCGGCTGCCTCGCGATGGTCATGGTGCGCTTGATCTTGTTCTGCAATTGCAAGATGCCGTAGATCAGCGCTTCTGCTGTAGGTGGGCAACCAGGTACATAGACATCGACCGGGACAATGCGATCGCAGCCACGAACTACCGAATAAGAATAGTGGTAGTAGCCGCCGCCGTTCGCACATGAGCCCATCGAGATGACCCATTTGGGCTCTGACATTTGATCGTAGACCTTGCGAAGCGCCGGGGCCATCTTGTTGGTCAGCGTGCCAGCGACGATCATGACGTCTGATTGCCTCGGACTGGGGCGGAAGATCACGCCGAATCGATCCAGGTCATAACGAGCACCCCCGGCATGCATCATTTCGACCGCACAACAGGCCAAGCCGAAGGTCATCGGCCACATCGAACCGGTGCGCGCCCAATTCATCAGGGCATCGGCAGAGGTGGTCACAAATCCTTTGGACAACATCGGATTGTTGGCCGCATCAGGCCTCAGGATGTCGTCAATCGTGTTCAACTCAGCTTTTACTCCCATTCCAGCGCTCCTTTTTTCCATTCGTAAATGAAGCCAATAACCAGAATGGTCAGGAAGATGGTCATGGCAATCAGCCCAACCATGCCAGTCTTGTCCAGAACGACTGCCCAGGGAAACAGAAAGGCGATTTCAAGATCGAAAATAATGAACAGGATAGCAACCAGGTAGTAGCGCACGTCAAACTTCATCCGTGCATCTTCAAACGCTTCAAACCCACACTCATACGGTGCCATTTTGTCGTCACTAGATTTGTTCGGACCCAGAATGGCGCCGACCAGCAGCAGCACAATGGATAGCCCGGTGGCTACCCCCAGAAAGATCAGTACTGGAAAGTACTCAGCTAACATGTCTATCGGTCCCCTGTGTGGGTCGCCGTGTCAGCAGCGAGTCGCTCACGTGTATTTGGTGCCGAAGGCCGGACTCGAACCGGCACAGCTTTCGCCACTGCCCCCTCAAGACAGCGTGTCTACCAATTCCACCACTTCGGCGTTGACTTGCATGTAAACCAGTCGACGGGCGGCTGGTTCAATACCGAGGACAATACTGCCCTGACGGCGTGACAGGCGTGTTAATCAGGCATTGAACTAGAAGGGGGCCTGATATCCTGCCAGCGCGATGTGATCCATCGCGCCTGACTGCGACCGTTCATAAGGTTGCAGCAGAATTTGTTACTTACCGGCTGCCGTCATCCGAATTGTCGGTGTCGGTATCAGCGTCAGCGGCGGGTTCATTCGCGCCCTGATCGGTAGAGACGCCCGTCTCGACAGCGGCGTCATCGCTCATGTTCAGCGCATCGACAACCTCACTGTCCATGACCGTTTGTTCGCCGGCATCCATGGCGCCTGCTGATTCGATCTGAGGCAGATCATCATCAGCGGACTGCTCAAGGTTGCTCATCACACCGATATCAGCACCAGTGTCGACTGAGATCGTGCGACTGGCCACGACCGCCATGAAAAGGCTGATCCCCAGAAACAAGGCCGCAAGCACCGCGGTAGTGCGAGTCAGAAATGAGCCAGAGCCGCCTGATCCGAAGACCGTGCCAGAGGCTCCACCGCCAAATCCAGCACCTGCTGCTGCACCGCTGCCGCGCTGGACCAGAATCAGTGCGATCATGGCGAGACCGATCAGCACTTGAATGATGATTAGAATGGTTTGCATGTTGTTGGGTCCTGTCAGGCTCCTGCCTGGCATATGGGCAGAAACTGTTCCGCAGTCAGGGATGCGCCGCCAATCAGACCACCGTCAATATCCGGT
Organism: Oceanospirillales bacterium; assembly: GCA_003233095.1. Classification (GTDB taxonomy): domain Bacteria; phylum Pseudomonadota; class Gammaproteobacteria; order Xanthomonadales; family SZUA-38; genus SZUA-38. The sequence goes on from QIKT01000212.1 coordinate 21,316, forward strand.
TGACTGAATAATTCAGCTGCATTTTCACCCTTGACGCTTCCACCGTACAAGATGATTAAACGATCAGCAATTGTATCATTGATCGATGCGAATTTGTTACGAATAAATGCGTGAACCTGCTGTGCCTGATCAGCGCTTGCAGTCTTGCCAGTACCGATCGCCCAGACCGGTTCGTAGGCTACAATCAGGCGAGCCAGAGCCGCCTCATCCAACTGCGAGATCACTGCATCCAGCTGTTCGCCGACCACCTTCTCGGTACGGCCAGCGTCTCGATCTTCCAGTGTCTCACCGCAGCAGACGACCGGGACCAGTCCCGCATCGAGTGTTGCGCGAGCCTTTTGTGCCACCAGGTCCGAACGTTCGCCATGATCAGCGCGGCGCTCCGAATGTCCAACCAGCACATGGGTACAACCAATGTCGGCCAACATCGCTGCCGAGACATCGCCAGTGTGCGCACCCGATTCGGGCACTGCCACATCCTGGGCACCGCAACCCAGTGGCGCATTGCGACACTGATCGACAACCGCGTTCAGATAGACCGTCGGTGGAAAGACCAGGACCTGCGCCTGTTTGCCACCTGTCTGGTCGAGACCGGAAAGCAGTCCTGACATCAACTCAGCGATGCTGTCCGTTGTGCCATTCATTTTCCAGTTTCCAGCCACCAGGGTCTGTCGGGTCATCGAATTGAATCCATCTGAGCAAATGCGGCGGCAAGGATAACGATGGCGCGCTTGTAAAGCAAGGTTCAGCGCGAGATTTCACCCGCGAATCATTGCGCAGGTCTATGGTTCAGCGCTAGGGTGCAGGCCTGTTTCGGATCATGGCCGGTCCGCGATCGAGAGTCTGAGAAACAGGAGACCCCACAGCATGCACAGAACTGCTTTGATTACCGGCGCATCCGCCGGCATTGGCGAATCGTTTGCCAGAGCGTTAGCCGAACGCAACGTTGATCTGGTGTTGACAGCGCGCCGGCTTTCTCGGCTGGAATCGCTGGCAGATCAATTGCGCCAGGAGCATGGGGTGACCGTTCATGTGCTGGCCTGCGATCTGTCCGATGCAGCGGCACCGACACAACTGAAGGCATTCACCGATCAACTCGATGTCTCCATTGGCCTGCTGATCAACAATGCAGGTTACGGTCTGACGCAAACGTATCTGGCTCGAGATTGGCAGGAACATGCTGCATTCATGCAAGTCATGATGGGCAGTGTAGCCGAGCTGTGCCACCTTTATTTACCGACCATGCGCGACCAGCAGTGGGGTCGGGTCATCAACGTGGCATCACTGGCTGGATTCATGCCGGGGACTCGTGGACACACGCAGTATGCGGCAGTCAAGGCCTGGATGATCAAGTTTTCCGAGTCGTTGTCGTTGGAATTGATGGATCAGGGGGTACACGTCACGGCGAGTTGCCCTGGCTTCACCTACAGCGAGTTCCATGACGTCACAGGCACGAGTGA
>QIKT01000197.1 GCA_003233095.1 Oceanospirillales bacterium
CCGGTAAAAATCCGAAGTCCTGTGGTTGTGGGTCGCAAAGCAGTGTGTGTCATAGTCGTGTCTCTGATCCTGGGAATAATCATAGTGACTATTGATCAACAGCTCGTAAACTACAATGAGGCCTTTTTTTCCCCGATGACAGGGCCAAAAGACAGGCTTGAATTCTTGCTGTTGTGGCACGGGGTCGTTTGGGAACCTCTAGAAACCTACTGCGCGGTCCGATTGAGGCGTTGCGCGGTGCTCGGAATCCTCATGTACTGCCAAGTACACTGCGGTTCCTGTGCTCCGTGCGCCTTGTACTCGAACCGCTCGCTACGGTTTCTAGGGAGCCTCTGAACAAGTCTGGACGAGTTGGATTGAGATGCGAAATTCGTCCGATCAAGGCGCATGAGCTGAGTCATAGTGGTGCTATGGCTTAGCTCATGCAACGCCGAGCGGGCGTATTTCACGCTCAAGACAGCCGTTCACGACTTGTTCAGAGGCTCCTTAGTGGTTCCCGTTTGTATGGCTATGTCATACCGTGGACTGGGTGCGTTGCTTGCCGATCACAGTCCACAACAGGATGTACGCCATCAGGCCGATGGGCCCGACCACCAGACAGAGGCTGAGGATGGGCAGCAAGGCTCCCTTGTGTGAGCGGGAGTGATGATGCCGGGTTTGAATGGGTTCTGGAGGCGCAGCCATGCCGTTGACCGCGTCCCGTTGTAAGCATGCTCCGATCTGTCTCAGGGAAAATGAATCCAGTCTGGAGTTCCAAAGCGTATGAGCATGCCAACGCCTCAATCTGGCTCGATTGAACAACTCTGGTCGCGATTTTTAAATGCCGCTAAGGCCGATCAGTTGGACTTTAGCGACCGCCCTGACAAGCCCGTTGATGCGGTGCGTTTTGGTGACAATGAGGTCGACGTCAACGAATGCCTGCATTGGGTGGTGATTGGTCAGAAACGTGCGACCTCCCCTTCATTGTGGTCCATCGAGGCTGGTCTGGATCATCACCCTCAGGTGGGCGATCTGAACGTGGTGATAGACTGGCAGGGAGTGGCCTGCTGTGTCATCCAGACGCAGGCCGTTGAACGTAGACGTTTTGCCGATGTGGATGAGGCCTACGCCTGGCTGGAGGGTGAGGGCGATCGCAGCCTGGCTTACTGGCAAAGGGTTCACGAGGCGTATTACCGACGCGAACTGGCTGGCACCGGCGTGGCCTTCGATCCGAAGATGGAGTTGATTCTGGAAACCTTCAGCTGCCTGTGGGTCGATCCAGGCTATGCGAGACGCTGACCTCTGATCCGCTGCTCAGACGCAGTCGAATCAGAGATCGCGTTGTTCGGTTCAATCCTCGAAACTGTCGCTGAAGATGATCGGTGAGAGGGCACCGCACATGGCGGGTGAACTGGCCTGGGTCACCTGAACGTCATCGAGGTAAAACCCTTCATCCTGGCTGCCAGGATCAGTCGACATAACCCAGCGTATCTGAACGGTCTGACCGGCAAACGCCGACAGGTCGGAGCTGAAACTGTTGAAGTCGCCAAGGCTACTGCCATTGAAAGCCCCCTGGGTGGTTACATAGCCGCAGGCATTGATCGGTGGATTGCCAGTCATGTTGAAGTCACCTGGGTAACCACCAGCTGGCGGAAGGTCGTTCCAGCTGTTGCCGCCATCTGTCGAAATCTCTACAACTACGCCGTCCCAGTCTGGCTCCAGATCATATCTCGCGGTGTAATCAAGTGATGGCGAGCCTGACTGGAGTTCCAACGGCGGTGTGGTGATTGTGGCACAGGTATTGGGAATGTACTGTGTTGCAGCATCGGTGGCATTGCGATAACTCAGAACCCCGGTGGCAGCGCGATTGTCAGTGACTGACCAGGGGCCTTGCAGAGTCATCAAGGACAGATTGTCAGCACCGTCACTGAAGGTGCCTGCCATGTTGAAATTGCCCACCGGGGTCGCTTTGACGCGTAGATTGCCCGGTGTTTCGGATGCATCGGCAGCGCGAACCACGTAGTAATAGGTTTGTGAGCTGACACTGGTATCGCTGTAGCTTGTTCCGGCAAATCCGGTTTCAATTCGGTTGGCCATCGACGGGGTGAAGAACGGATCGGTATCTCGATAGAGGTTATAGCTGACCGAACCGGCTGGGCAACTGGCGGTCGCTGCTGTCCATGAAACGGTCGTTTCGTAGTCATTACTGCTGGCATCACCGGCAATCACACTGGTCTGATCGAAATCGGGAGTCAGATTACATGCTGCCGTGGACATGGCCACCGATGCACTGCTACAGGAGGAGGCTTGTCCTTCATTGACGTCAGATCTAACGCTACGAATCAGGTAGGAGTAGGTGAAACCCCCAATGACATTGGTATCGGTCAGCGATTCAGTTGTTGTGGTGCCAATCAGGCGAAATTCTGTGGCAGACGCCGTGCAGTCGCCGTCTGCCCGGTACACATTGAAGGTACTGATCCCGCCGCGCACAGGAGAGGCAAAAGCAACATCAATTCCAGTGATGCCCTGATCTGTTGCCGTCACCGAAGTCGGTGCCGAAATCGTTGCAGGTTCTGCGCTGCCTGTGCTGACCAGCGCATAACCCTGGGAGTCCGAGAAGTTCTGACCATCTCCGGGAATGGAGCTGCCGTCGACGCTGATCTCATAGGTGCCGGCCAGTGGCGCAGGCAGAATCACCTGTTCGACATTGTTGACCGAGTCGGCGGTGCCGCCCGTTGACGAAGCGCCTGCTGTGACCACATTGCCCAGCCAAGTCGTATTGGTACCGATATGCCGAACTGTCAGGTCCAGGTTGTTGACCAGATTGCTCGCAGCCGAAGGGAATGATGGTGGATCGTTCCAGACCAGCGTGACCCGCAGTTCTTCACCGGCGTCGACTGCAGCCTGATAGGTGTCTGACTCGCCTGTCGCGAGTCCGCCACTGTGAGGCACATCCCAGACGCGTGTATAGCGACTGTCGCCGTCAAAGTAGAGGTTGTTGTCCAGGAATACTCGGCCCCAGCCGAAGGTCTGACTGGGGACGGCAAAAGACGCGGGAATGGCCGTGCCATTGAGCAGCATCGCTTTCATCAGCGCGCCAGATGGTTGCCGTGTATCGGCTGGGTTGGCGCTGCCTAGCGGATAGAAACCATCGGTAAAATACTGACGCATCAATGCCGCAGCACCTGCGACTGTTGGTGCTGACATCGACGTGCCACTCTTGGAACTGGTCTGAGCTGTTTCGACGGTGGCGCTATTGTTGGTATCGCCACGTGCCGAGATGATTGACGAGCCGGGGGCCTGAATATCGGGCTTCAGACGACCGTCATCGGTGGGGCCTCTGCTGGAGAATCCGGCAGCAGACAAGCTGTTGCCATGCCCCAACGCACCGACGGTCAGAGCGTTCTTGGCCGTACCTGGAGCGCCAATGGTATTGCCCCCCGAACCGCTGTTGCCAGCGGAGAACAGCACCAGATGATCTTCGAACTGCCAGGTGAATTGATCAAGCGAAGCCGAGTCGGCGTTGTAGGCACCGCCTGTTACAGCGCCCCAGCTGTTGGTATGAATGTAGGCACCGCCATTGCGAGCCTGTTCCAGACTCTGGCCCAGATTGGCTATCGACAGGCAGCCTGAGGTGTCATTGCCGATATCCTGGAACAGGATCTGGGCATTGGGTGCCATGCCGTCATTATTGTCATAGCCTGGATCGGTCGGTGTAGACCGGGTGAGTGTGTCACCGGCAACTGTGCCACTGACGTGTGTACCGTGGAAGCCGTTTGCACTTGTCGTACACACTGCATTGTTGTCGTATGCCGTCGCGCCTGGTTGAACCCAGTAGGCGACGATCTTTCGATCTGGAAAGGTGGCTGCGATGGATGGTGGCAGTGGCTCCTCGCTGTCGGTCAATTCAACCAGTGGGCCGCTACCTTGGTCATAGCCCACGAACCAGTCCTCGTTGCGGTCCAGGCCTGAGTCCATCACCGCAACAATCTGGCCGCTACCGATCAGACCCTGATCCCAGATGGGCGTATTGGTCGGCGCGCCGGTACTTGCCGCGTTGCGCTGAATGGGCTCGACAGAATCGCTGTTGTTGATGGTTACAGGGATATAGGGCGACAGAAATGACACGGCGTTGATGGCAGTGGCCTGCTCGATCAGAGCCGTTGCATTTGTGCGACTGATCCAGAGCTGAATGACGGGTGCATTGGCATAGTTCGAGGCGTTGATCAGGATGGCCTGAGGCGCTATTTTGCGCAGGGCCAGTGTCAGTGACTGTGTCGTCTCGCCAGGGTAGCCGTTGATTTCGATGCCCAGACCGTTTTGTCTGACCTGGTCTTCGCCGGATAGCCGAAATGGCATGACCTGCGCATCCAGATCGAGCAGTGCAGAGGACAGCTTCCACTCCGGTTGAACAGGCCCTGCAAACCGAATGGCAAGGCTCGAATCGTTGCCAAGAACGGTCAACTGATCCTTGCTGGCTCGTACCAGATAGGCCTGCTTTGGCAGAAAGCCCAGAATCTCGACGTTCTGATCAATCAACGCCTTGCGATAGTCGGCGGCCAGACCGTCAAACTGAATCACATGGACGTCCGATCCAGTGCTGGATTGGAGCTCGAATTGACTGACAGCCAGTCGTTCTTGTGTGGGATCAATGGCTCCGGTACTGAACATCAGCATGGTGGGATCGCTGACCGTTCTGATCGTATCGGGGGTCAACTGTTGAGCATTGACTGGTTCCAAATTGGCGCTGACAAGTGATGGCATGGCCATCATGCTGATCAGGATGATAGGCAGGCTGGATCTGAAATGCATGTAAAAACCTCGGATAATGAGATGGTCAAACCACGTTCCCAGCCACGGAGCATAGTGCAGGTGGTTACGCTGTCAAAATGACTCGCGCACAGCACTGTTGTCACTCTCAGCCCAGGTCGAGACGCTGCAAATCGGGGGCTGGATGGGCTATTTGCCAGATCTGCTCAAACTCGCGTATGCGCTGCCTGACTTCCTGGCGCTGATTGATTCGAAACGATGCGTCATAGCGATCGCTGAAGTTTCTGAAAATCTCGGTGTGATCATCAATCAGTACCCAGGCTCGCGTATCGCTCTGATGTTCAGGCGAGGGCATACGACAAAGGATGACACTCTGAAGACGTCGGGCAAGCTGGATCAGCCGATGGCCATTCATCACGGCCTGTTTCGAGTCATGAATAAGGATTCGAATGTCGGGTCGAGTGGCGGTTGTTGCGACCCGACGAATCGCACTGACAACGTCATCGGTGTTCATGGCCAACGGGTCGAGGTCTTGAGTCTTGATCAGGATTCGCCGGTGGGCGTTGTTAAGACATTCGATCAGACCATCACGGTACTCGGACAAACTGCGAGCCTCGTAGATGCCAGAACGAGAGCCCTCGGGAATCGACTCCGGAAATTCCATTCGTGCCGGGTGCAGGGACGACTGTATTTGATCACTGACGTCCAGTCGCATCCATCGATGCGGGATGCCCACGTCGTCAAACAGCTCCCCTTCAGGCACGAATCCCTGCTTTGCGTAAAACGGCAATGCATAGTCTTGAGCGGCAAGCCGAAGCGGGGTCATGCGGCGTACGATAGCCTGTTCGATACAGCTTCGCAGCAATGCGGCACCGACTCCCCTGCCGCGCCATCTTGATGATACCGCCATGCGTCCGATTCGCCCGTCAGTGGTCAGGCGAGCGGTTCCGATGGGTCTGCTCTTGTGATCTCGAGCAAGGAAGTGTGTGGCCGTCTCATCGTCCTGATCCCACTCTTCATGCTCAGGCACCTGCTGTTCAATGATGAATACCTTGGTTCGAACCAGTTTGATATCGATTCGATCGTGGGCCCAGGATGCCGGTTCGATGTAGTAATCAGAGATCGTCATTCGGAAGTTTGCTGAGGAAGCAGGACCTGCTGATCATACAATGTCGACAGCAGATTCGCATCGATGCTGCGCAGGATGCGCTTAATCTGATCCGGTTCGAGCTGCGCCTGATCGGCGATCAGGCGTGCGCTGTCCAGTTCTGTCTTGAACGAGCTGCCGTTCACATACAAGCGCGCCCCTTGTTCAGTGACCGTGTATGCCACTCGTGCAGATGGGTTGCGGATCAACGGAATATTCAAGGTGATGCAAGTCTCAAGGTCGCAATCGTGATCCAGTAGATGGATCGCATCCATCAGCTGAAATTCGGTGATGTAGCAGCCGAACCAATCGCTGATCTGATCGCTGTCCAGTGAGGACAAGGATCGGATCATCTGTCCCACCTGAGTCAGTGTATCCGCATCAATCAATCCCGGTTGTCGAGTGATTGGACGGCCACGATCCACAAAGCGCTGATCCAGGGCGTCACTCAGTGCCAGCCGATCAACCAGATCGAGCAGCATCTCCGTGCTCGAAGGTGCTCTGAAACCAATCGAGGCAGCCAGGCAGTCCTCCATGCCAATGCCGTGATGGGGAACCCCAGGAGGCAGATACAGCACATCACCTGGTTCGACAATCCAGGTGGAGGTCGCTGTAAAATCATCCAGAATTCGCAGTGTCTGACCGTCCACCAGTCGGGTGGAGGTGTCGGGGCGTTCGTCTATCTGCCACTGCTTTTTGCCGCTGAGCTGGACCAGCATGACATCGTAGGCATCCAGATGAGGTCCCACCGAACCGCCTGGAGCGGCAAAGCTGATCATGACATCGTCCTTGCGCCAGGATGGAATGAAGTCGATCAGGTCCAGAAGTGCCTTGCATTCAGGCAACAGCTTGTCCAAATCCTGAACCAGCAGGGTCCAATCCTGATCGGGCAGGCTGGTGAAGTCCTCATCGCTGAAGGGACCGTCTTTGACGATGAAGTTTCGACTCTCCGGGCCGCCTGTGATCAATCGCGATGCCAGATCGGTATCACAGGCGATACCGGCCAGTTCTTCGGCCGTGATCAGAGTGTCCAGTCCGACAATGGCCTGGCGAATCAGAACCGGGTGATTCTGCCAGTGCTCTTGCATGAACGTGCGCGGGTCAAACTGCTCGCTCAGCTCAAATCTGACGGGCGAGTATGCTGGCATATCCGGTATAGTTCGCTGGGGTCAGAGAAAGCAGAGACTGTTTGACATCATCGGGAAGTTCCAGGCTCTGAATAAATTGCTGAATCAGTGCCTGGTCGATTTGTTTGCCGCGCGTCAGGGCTTTGAGTTTTTCATAGGGCTGCTCGATACCATGCAGGCGCATGACGGTCTGGATCGGTTCGGCCAATACTTCCCAGGCAGCGTTCAGGTCAGCATCAAGTTGGCTGGCATTGAGGTCCAGCCTGGACAGCCCTTTTTGCAGAGACTGCCATCCAATCAGGCTGTGAGCAACGGCGGTGCCGAGATTACGCAACACGGTCGAATCGGTCAGGTCTCTCTGAAAACGTGAGATCGGCAGTTTGTTGGCAAAGTGATCACAGAGTGCACTGGCTATGCCAAAATTGCCCTCGGCATTTTCAAAATCGATCGGGTTGACCTTGTGTGGCATGGTCGAGGAGCCGACTTCACCAGCGACCGTGCTCTGTGAGAAATACCCGAAAGAGATGTAGCCCCAAATGTCACGGCAGGCGTCGACAAGGATGACATTGCTTCGTCTGAGTGTGTCGAAGAATTCGGCGATGTAGTCGTGAGGTTCGATCTGGATCGTGTAGGGGTTGTATTGAAGACCCAGCGATTCAATGAATCGCTTTGAAAATTCGGGCCACTCCATCTCCGGAGCCGCCACGTGATGGGCATTGAATTGACCGACGGCGCCATTGATTTTGCCGAGTATCTGCTGGTTTTCAAACTGACTGATCTGACGCTCCAGTCGATGACTGATGTTGGCCAGTTCCTTGCCGACGGTGGTCGGCGATGCCGGCTGTCCATGAGTTCGGGACAGCATGGGTTGATCGGCATACTGGTGCGCCATATTGCGGAGTGTGCTCTGGCACTGGCTCAACTGGGGCACGATGACGTCCCTGCGGGCATCTCTGAGCATCAAGGCATAGGACAGGTTGTTGATGTCTTCGGAGGTGCAGGCAAAGTGAATCATTTCGATCGCATCGACCAGGTCGGGTCGGCTGGCCAGCTGTTCTTTCAGAAAATACTCCACGGCTTTGACGTCGTGGTTGGTGGTCGCCTCAATCTGCTTGACGGCCGCCGCATCGTCGATGCTGAAGGACTCGGCCAGTTGATCAAGATGGACAATCTGATCTCTGGAGAACGCAGGCAATGCGGAGAAAGACGGGTCTGCTGCCAGCGCCTTGAGCCACTGAATCTCAACCAGAACACGGCGCTGGATGAGGCCGAACTCTGAAAAGATGGAACGCAGAGAATCGGTTTTACCGCGATAGCGGCCATCCACTGGCGAAATGGCCAGCAGAGCGTGTCGTGTGTCGGTCATGTTGTGGTCAGAATTAGGCTAATCACAGCGGCTCATAATACAATGCTTCACTTCAAGTTGCCTGTTTTATCTGATCAAGGGAAATCACCAATGACCGACTATCGCATCGAACGAGACAGTATGGGTGAACTGAATGTGCCTGCAGACGCACTATATGCCGCACAGACACAGCGCGCCATACAGAATTTTCCCATCAGTGGCTTGAGGATTCCGCGTCAGATGATTCGAGCGCTGGGTCTGATCAAGGGAGCGGCTGCGGTCGTTCACCGTGATCTGGGCATGCTCGATGAAGAGATGATGATGGCGATTCATAATGCCGCCCGTCAGGTGGAGAAAGGGGAGCATGATGATCAATTTCCAATTGACATCTTCCAGACCGGATCAGGCACCAGCTCGAACATGAATGCCAATGAGGTCATCGCCACGCTGGCCCGTCGACAGGTTGACAGTGTCCATCCCAATGATCACGTCAACATGGGCCAGAGCAGCAATGATGTGATTCCTACTGCGATCCACGTCAGTGGTTGTCTTGCAGTCCGCGAACAGCTGATTCCAGCCTTGGAGCATCTGGCATCGGTCTGTGAACGTCGCGCAGAAGAATTGGGTCAGGAACCAAAGACCGGGCGAACCCATCTGATGGATGCCATGCCGGTGACCTTTGGTCAGGAACTGGCCTGTTGGGCGGCTCAGATTCGAAGTGGTATCGATCGCGTTGAATCGTCCTATCTGCGTCTCTCCAGGCTTCCTCAAGGTGGCACGGCGGTGGGTACCGGAATTAATGCGCATCCTGAACTCGGTGTGCGGATGGCCAGACAGTTGTCAGAGATGACCGGCATTGATTTCTCATCCAACGATAATCTCTTCGAAAGCATCAGTTCGATGGATGCGGCTGTCGAAATGTCGGGTCAATTGAAAACGCTGGCCTGCAGCATGATGAAAATTGCCAATGATTTGCGTCTGATGAACAGCGGCCCGTTGGCCGGCATCGGTGAAATTGCATTGCCTGCACTTCAGCCAGGCAGCAGCATCATGCCTGGCAAGATCAATCCGGTGATTCCCGAGGCAGTTTGCATGGTCTGCGCGCAAGTGATCGGCAATGATTCGGCGATTACAGTCGGCGGTCAGTCAGGGTTGTTCCAGCTCAATGTGATGTTGCCGATGATTGGTTACAATCTGGTGCAAAGTATTGAAATATCAGCAAATGCTGCTCGTGCTCTGGCGGATAGTGCGATCGAGGGTTTCACCGTTAATCGTGATTCGGTGGCTGACGCGCTGGCCCGCAACCCGATTCTGGTCACTGCGTTGAATGCCGTTATCGGATACGACCTGGGTGCGGCCACCGCCAAAAAAGCGTACAAGGAAGGTCGGCCGATCAAGGAAGTAGCTCTGGAAATGACCGATCTGGATGAAGCCCAGCTCGATAAATTGCTGGATCCACTGACGCTGACCCGCGGGGGAATTCACAAATAAATGTGACGGTTGTGGGGTTGGGGGTGACAACCTCCACTTTTTTTCGTAGATTAGCGGGCTGACTCTCACAAACGGACGTTAATGTGATCAAATACTCATGGTTGGGGCTGTTGTTGGCGATATTTTGCACATCGCTGCACGCTCTGGAAATTGTTGAGACTGTTCGTATGGACCCTCAGGATGTCAACACTGGTGTGGTCAACCAGGACATCCAGGCCCTGGCTCGTCGCGCCATTGATGAGAATTTGCAACTGACCCTGACCGCACCCGAATTCTGGAAAGACAAAGTCATTGCTCAGCTAGAAGAGGGCAGCGGTGATGACACCCTGAATTTCAAATACCGCAAAACAGTGATTGAAAACGTCATCATCCGCCTGATTAGCACTGAAGTGGCGGCTAAACCGGCTGCTCCGGCACCTGTCGCCGTAACACCTCGCGTTCAGACTGACAATACCGAAACGACTGAACTGGCTGATGCAGCCGTCGAAGCAATGATCTCCGAGTCGACTTCCAGGGCCGAAGATGACGCCCGTCAGGTCGCCCGCGAAGCCGCAGAGAAAGCCGCCAGTGAAATGAGCATGAGTCAGGAAAAACTGGACATGGTGGTCGCTCCAGTGACTGCGGTGCCCTTGTCAAAGCCTGAGCCTGTCATGCAAGAACCCGTCGCTGAGAAGGACAATGCTTCTGTCGTGCAGACGACAGCGGCTGAAGTCGCTGTCAGTGTTCCTCAGGAGGCTACCACCGATACGACTCCGCCTGTGACGCCAGAATCTGTCATCGCACAGGCTGCTCCAGCTGAGGAACCTGCGATTGTCGCCGAGACTGACAACGCCTCACGCGTCGTGCTGGATACTGATCAGGATCACGTGACCACTCCAGCTACGCTTGGCGTGGCCGACCAGGCCGCCGCTAGGACAAGTCTGGAACGACGCCTGAACAATGGCCGCAGCATTGACCGTGATATCGCGGTTGACGAGATCCGTCAGGGTGATGTGCTGTTTGTCACAGACGGCGTCATGGCACTGGTTCGACGCGGAGGGGCACGTCAGCGCGTTTATTGGGTCAACGGCTCAGTTGACCTGGAGTCGGACGCATTGAATCGGGAGCAGGCAGGCAAGTATTCGGTTTTGTCGACGCTGAACATTGCTGGTGAAGATGCTGAGGGGGCGACCGTCACCGAGGTGATCGCGGACGAACCTGAAGAGGTTATTGTCGAGGTGGAAGTGGCCGTTCCAGCCAATCAAACTGAGCGCGCCCGAATGGAAGCCTTGTATAACGATGGCAAAATAATCGACGAAGGGCTATCTATCGCCGGACTGCTGCCTGATGACACCCTCTATGTTGGTAACGGCGAGATCATGGTCTTTCGTCAGGGGCGACTGCGAGCTCGGAAATTCTGGCTGGAAGAGCCGATTGATCTGGAACTCGAAGAGTTGTACAACATCGGCACTCGCAAGTATCTCGTCAAGCGTCTCATTCGTTGAAGCCCCCTGGAAGCCTGTTGAATCTCTAAGGGTTCTATTCCCCGCCGCTTGCGGCGAATAAACGCTAAGCAATGCGAAACGAGCGATTTCTTCTAAATACCCCGCCCCTTGGGGCGGGGTATTTAGCGGTGTTATTCGCCTCAAAAGATCGAAAAATCTGACTCAAATCGACTGTTCCTCGCGACGACCCGTTAAGTCCGACAGGTTGCTAGCCGATGGAGGGTGTTTCTTCATCAATGAGACTTAAGTGGATTGTGTTGCTGCACAGCAGACATTCCATGATGCTCAGACAGCTCTCGTCTGTGACTCCCCCAACCTATAAAAAGGCCGACAAACTGTCGGCCTTTTTATAGTGCGCTTGAAGTCCTCAATCCTCGTTGGCGTAGCGCCTCAGATAGATCGCCACACTCAGGAAGACCGCGCCCAGAATCAAGCCATACCACATCCCGGGTTCGGCGAATTTGTTGATCATGATTGACCAGTCATAAGGAGAGAACAGGGCCTCTCCCTCTTTCATCTGCCCAACAGAGATCCCGTTGATCAGGAATGAGTCATTCTGAAAGTCGCCTGCAATCGGAATGGTTCCGGACATGAAGCGCTGCCCAATCACAACGGTCAGATTGGGGCCGGTGTTCATCTGCAGCAGATTGCTGATCCACAGTTGCAGCAGTGAGACCACGGCGATGGGCAGTGCGAACCAGAGAAATACTTTGCCCTTGGCCCTGGCAGACAACATCATGCAATACGTCCAGAGCGGAAACAGCCAGAAGGCATTGATGACAAAGGCCACGACATAGCTGAAGAAGTCTCGAATTGGATTGGCCGGATACCAGATGTGAGACCACAGCGACAGACCCGAGTCAAACAAAAGCACACTGAAGATAACCAGCAAAATCGAGTAGACGACCGTGAAGATGACTGCCCAGATCAACGGGGTCATCAAGCTGCCAGCAACCAGCTTGGACAGGACTGATTGGGTGTCCGATACTGGCATGGAGCGCCAGAACAGAATGCTGCGGTCCTTGCGATCATCGAGCAGGCTGCCCAGATAGTAAAACAGCAACACAAACATCAGGATCATATTCGACAGAGTAGACAGCGCCATGAATCCAATCTGATATCCAATCGATAACTTTTCATGGGACAGTTCGGTCACTTGCTTGGCGAAATTTTCCAGGATAAAGAAGTCCGGATCAATGCGTCCCTCGGTCACCGAGAGCCAGGTCACGAACAGGATGATTCCGAACAGAAACATGCCACCCAGGATGAGTGGCAGTCGGCTGAATGCAAATCGGTGTTCCCAATATTCTCGTTTGAGCAATGCGGCAAACGTCTTCATTCGCCTTCCTCCGTCATTGTGGCCACGAACAGGTCAGCTACGCTGGGGTGTCGGACCTCACCCAGGGTACTGACTACCGCAGGGTCGGCATTGTCGTACAGACACACCAGCTTTCCGAAGACATCGCGTTCATGCAGTGGTCCCAATGCTCGAGCCTGTTCAAACTTTTCCGGGGCGACCATGACTTCACAGAAGCGTTGCGCGACATCATCCATCGTCGCGTCGAGAATGATCTCCCCATCCCGAATGAACATCAAGTCAGTGAGAATATGTTCGATTTCTTCGACCTGGTGGGTGGTGATAATGATGGTTCGCTCTTCGTCAAAATAGTCATTGAGCAGGTTGGCGTAGAATTTCTTGCGAAACAGAATGTCCAGGCCCAGTGTAGGTTCATCCAGGACCAGCAGTTTGGCGTCGATCGCCATGACGATGGCCAGATGCAGTTGCGCGACCATGCCCTTGGAGAGTGTTTTGACCTTGCTGGCGGGTTTGATTTTCGATGAGCTCAGGTAGTAGTCGAGTTTTTCCCTTGAAAACCTCGGATGAACCGCCTGAACGTATTCGATCACTTCCCGAACTCGTATCCAGCGTGGCAATACAGCCACGTCTGCAATAAAGCAGACATCCTGCATCAGTTTACCGCGGTCAGCCATGGGATCATTGCCAAGTATCTTCAGGTTACCATCGAAGCGTGTCAGGCCGAGTATGGCTTTCAAAGCCGTGGTCTTGCCCGCGCCATTGGGACCAATCAGACCGACAATTCTACCGGCTGGAATCTCGAAGCTGACGTCGTTCAACGCGACGTGCTTACCGTATTTCTTTGACAGATGTTCTGCCTTGACGATCATGGACATGATGCCCCCCTTGTCTATTGGCCGTGGGTCTTACAGGGTGTGTAAAAGGTCGTTTTTGTCGATGTCGAGACGATGTATCCGTTCGATAATTCTGGGCCATTCTTCGTTCAGAAAGCGATCACGTTCATGACTGAGCAATTTCTGACGGGCTCCTGTGAGTACGAACATGCCCAGTCCGCGGCGAGTCTCGACCAGGCTCTGTTCGGCCAGTTCCTGATAGGCCCTGGAGACGGTGATCGGATTGAGCTGGAACTCTGCAGAGACTTTCCTGACTGAGGGCAATGGATCGCCCTCGGCCAGAGTACCGTCGAGAATCATGGCGACTGCGTGATCCTTCAACTGCTGATAAATGGGTTGGTTGTTGTTCCAGTTGGGCTGCATCAGTGGATGACCCTCTTCAAAACAAGAACAGGTCTTTCAGGCTCACCCGGTCTGCCATCATCGTAGCCGGTTCATCCTGATCGCTTGACTGAGCCAGCGGTGCAGAGAGGCCTGGCTGCTGTTCTACAAGTTCTGGGCTGACTGGCTTGAAAAACACCACACCGGCCAGCATCAACAACGCCAGCGTGGCGGTTTGCCAGCCAAGAATGGCCAGAACAGTCTGTATTCGTTGTCGGGTGATGGTCATTTCGAGTTCTCCGGCGACATGGTGTTGTAGTGCACTATAACACCGAGTCATCAAGTCCATCACTGCCAGAGGTCATACTTCGAGAAGCAGCGTGGTCTGATAGCGGGCACCGACCTGTCGGTCAGTACCCTGATAGCATCAGATCAGTGCGCGTTTGGCACGATCAGCCCGAGGTTTTCCAGTTCGAGAATCAGCATTTGCACGGCACGTTCATTCCTGCAGACGCTGGTATCAATGGTCAGCTCGGGTGATTGGGGAATTTCATAAGGGTCACTGATGCCGGTGAATTCGGCAATTTTCCCTGCTCTGGCCAACGCATAGAGTCCCTTGCGATCGCGCTCCTCACAGACTGCAAGCGGTGTGGCCATGTGAACTTCAATGAACGGTCCATACGGTTCGATCATGCTCCGAACAGTCTGCCTGGTGTTCTCATACGGGGCGATCGGTGCGCAGATAGCCACACCGCCGTGCTTGGTGATCTCGCTGGCGACAAAGCCGATGCGAGTGACATTGATGTCGCGATGTTCGCGCGAAAAGCCCAGTTCGCTGGACAGATGCTTGCGAACGACATCACCGTCAAGCAAGGTGACGGGGCGATCACCCATTTCCAGAAGTCGAATCATCAGACCGTTGGCAATGGTTGATTTACCAGCGCCAGACAAGCCTGTGAAAAAGACGGTAAAGCCGCGCTTTTCGCGTGGTGGAAACGTGCGCCGCAATTCCTCGACCACATCGGGGTAGGTGAACCACTCCGGAATGTCCAGGTTTTCGCGCAAGCGTCTGCGCAACTCAGTGCCTGAGATGTTGAGGGTTTCTTCATCCTTCTCAACATCATCCAGAGGCACATATTGGGCGCGCTGTTTGGAGTACACCATCATCTGAAAGGGAACCATGCGTATTCCCAGTTCATCCTGATGCTGGGTCAGCAGCTCCTGAGCATCATAAGGGCCATAGAACGGGTTGCCGTCCTTATCATCGCCCGGGCCAGCATGATCGCGGCCGACGATCAGATGCGTGCAGCCGTAATTCTTGCGGATGATGGCATGCCAGAGTGCTTCTCTGGGACCTGCCATTCGCATGGCCAGGTTCAGAAGAGACAACTCTGTGGTTTGTGAGGGAAACCGTTGCAGTACTTTCTGATAACAGCGAACTCGCGTCATGTGATCGACATCGCCGGGTCGCGTCAGACCGACGACCGGATGAATCAGCAGATTGGCCGATTCCTGGCGCGCTGCGCGGAAACTGAGTTCAACGTGCGCACGGTGCATCGGGTTGCGTGTCTGAAACGCCACAATTCGCTCCCAGCCAAGTCGTTCAAAGCGTGCTCTGAGCTCGGCAGGCGTCAGCCTCAGGGAGCGAAAGTCATAGTGGACGGTTCGTTGCAGTGCTCGAATGCTGCCGCCAAACGCCGTGGTGCCTTGCAATGCCAGGGTCTGTTTGACGCCAGGGTGGGTCTCATCGAGTGACCCGAAGACTTGTTGCGCTTCATGCTGTCGGTCTGGTTGCCATTGGTCGGTGACATCCAGTACTGCAATCGGAACGCCTTCCGGATCTCTGAGTGTCAGATGGTCGGTTGAATCCAGCGAATCAATCTGCTCAGCCGTCAAGTCCAACGTAATGGGGATTGGCCAGAGGGTCTGATCCGACAGGCGCATCTGTGAGACAACGCTGTGGTAGTCCTGCTTGCCCATGAAGCCTGACAGCGGCGAAAAAGAGCCATCAATCAACAGGTCCAGATCGCACAGCTGTCTCGGAGTCAGGGTAACCGAGGAATAACCCCCGGCTTCAGTTTTCAGGGCATCACGTTGAGCGTCATCGACCAGCAGGTTCTTCAGGTCGCCGCCATGGGCTTGTATCAAAGGCATCGATAGGTACTTGTCAGCAGAGTGATCGGCAGGATACGCAGGAATCCATTCAAAGTGAACCCTGTGATCGCGTTGCGGTCAGAGTTTGCTGGCATGCTGTTAGTGTTTGCAGTTATATCGGCAACGCGCGACAATCGACGTTTTTTGGACGAATCTGGAGAGACCATGAAAAATAACACCCTGATCAGGCTGGCTTCAGCCACTGCACTCGGCCTGATGCTGGCACAAGCTGCTATCAGCCAGACCGTTAACGACGAAGACGTCGTCAGCTATAAACTGGGACATGACATTGGGCTGCGGATCAAGGCACTGGGAGTCGAGGTCAGTGATACACCATTTCTGGCCGGCGTCCGTGCCGCACTCAACGACGAGCCTTCGGTGTTGACTGAACCACAGAATCAAGCGGCACTGACTGCTATTTCCGAATCCCAGCAGCAGCAGGCAGAAGCACTGCGCCTGGAACTGGCCTCTGTGGCCGAAAACAACAAGACCGAAGGCGTCGAGTTTTTGGCCAAGAACAAGATGCGCGAAGGCGTGACTGAAACGGCTTCGGGACTGCAATATGAAGTGGTCGAAATGGGCGATGGACCCAAGCCGGAACCAACCGACACCGTGGAAGTGCACTACCGCGGTGTGCTGTTGAACGGCACCGAGTTCGACAGTTCCTACAATCGTGGTGAGCCGATCAGCTTCGCACTGAACGGCGTGATCAAGGGTTGGACCGAAGGTTTGCAACTGATGCCGGTTGGCAGCACGTTTAAATTCTATATTCCTTCCGGGCTGGCGTATGCGGGCATGAACCGCGATCCCATTACACCCAACTCTACTCTGATTTTTGACATCGAACTGCTCGACATCAATTAATCATGCTGCAGCGTCTGCGGGTCAGCTCTGACCTGCAGACGTTCGCATCAGCCCGCGTTCGAGTAATGAATCGACCAGCTTGATCAGATCGGTGTGAATGATCTGGGTCTCGGCTTCAAACTCTTTGCCTATCTGTTTGACGATCTCTGTTTCGGAGTCGCCACTGAGGATCATTTCGAACATTCTGGTGGCCACCACATTGAGTTGAAAGTACTGGCCGGATTCCGGCTCTACCAGAACCATTTCTTCGCCCACTCGCTCGGCTAGCAACGTCTCGTTGACTTCCAGTTGTTCCACGTTCAAGGCGTTTTCTCCGTGCCAGAAGACTGAGTTGGCTTGAGGGTAATCAGTCGCTCCAGCAAGCTCTCGTCCTGATCCAGTCTCAATGAACCGGCTTGCACCCAGGCATGCGCCCTGAATGCAGACGCCGTCCCAGTGGTGGCGTGCACTCCGAGTTTGATGCAGGCATCAATTCCGTCAGAACGAAGTCGTCTGCTTAGCCAGATTGCCCGCGTCAGACACGTTGACCATGGCATCCACGCGGATCCCATGGACTGATGCAGGCGATGCTGACACTGCGCTTCGGTATGGCTTGACAGTGGCTGCGTTCTGGCATCTTCTGTGCCTAACAAGTGTTGTGCAACTGGTTGAAAACCTTTCAGTTTCAACTGGATTGAAACACGGGATACCCCAACAGTTCCAGTCATTCTATCGATCAGTGTCATAGGCTCAGTATAGTGTCTGCAATGGGCTGAACCAAGCGAGAATCCTCGATCGACTGGATCTTCAGGGAGTGGCATTGGCCGGACAGGGTGTCTGCCCAGGCAGCGAAGCACGTCAACTGTGTCGCGGTCTGTTTAGGCGCATAGAGCCGAGCGGTGACGGTATGACGGAGCAAGCTCATGACGATCTGTGCGCCAGTCAAAGCGGTGGTTTCAATCGGTTTATGAGAGGGGTCAGCAGCACTGATTCGTTCGAGCACAATGAAGCGAGTGATGCTGTTCGGCTCAGGCTGGAAATCAAGTTTGCCAGACTCAGGCAGTTTCAGTTGCGGATAGTTTTCCGCACGGAATGCATCATCGGCATGTTCCAGCCAGGCGATGTCATCGCCCAATCGTCGCCATCCTGGGGATTGCGACAACCGTGCAGACAGGGTTGATTTCCCCGTCCCGCTTTCGCCGCAAATCAGACATAGCCCTTCGGGAGATTCGAGCATCGCAGCATGCAACATCGGCTTGCCTGCTGCCGCCATCGCCATGGGTAACAAGGGCCCGAGTATCAGGGTCATCAACTCGGCAGAAGTGATGGTCCCTTGAGGGTGGATGCGAATAGTCGCCGGCAAATCGGCTGTGGCATATTCCAGTTCACAGTCGGCGAACTGTGGCAGCCGGAGGCTGATACCATTGCTGTGATGGGCCCAGTGCAGGGCTCTGTCTGCAGACGCAATCCAGAAGCGATCGCACGACTCGATGCTCGTTGACGTGGGATGCTTCCATGATTTCTTGCCACTGGCAGGCAGGCCACACAATGGCGAGGGCGCTTGAACTTCGAATGAGTCAAGCGCTTTGCTGAGTCTGGGTGAGGAAACAATCATGGCCCCAAACCGATAGTGGATCGGGGTGTCATCGCGGTGAGTCAAATGGAGGATAACTGACAGAGTCATCGGTCCATGATCCGTGGTGGTGTCAGGGCCTCAAGGAACCCGAGTTACCGCTTTCACCGACGCCTGGTGTTGGCCCCATGGTCACGTCACGAACGTCTCCACAGTCAAGCACAAGCGGAGTCTGATAGGCCTGCCGAGGAGTGTTCGGCGAGGTTTCGATGCTGGGTGGATGGTTTCCGGCATGTTCTGGGGTCATGTTGCTCTACCTGAGGGTCGCTTAACTGCCAATATTAGCCGCTAATTCACTGATCCACAATTCCAGACTGATCATCTGCCATAAAACCATCAGGCCACGGTCCGAGAATGGCTCAACTGGGATTCGATCCAGTCAGCCTCCAGATAGTCAGGCCAGCAGGCATGGTCGGCATGCAGAATCTGCTCAGCCCGATGGCGATGCTGTTCGATGCCGTGCATAAAGATCGAGGCGAAGCTTGTCTTGCCGACTCGCTGGGTGATCTGCTCAGGGAGACGTTGCTGCATGGCTTGTCTCATCAACCATTTACTCTGGCCTGTCACTGGGTCGGTGAGATAGTGGGCCGGCAAGCTGAGCATGAAGCGTATCAGTGCAGGATCTCGCAGGGGGTAGTGTTGATTGATTCCCCAGTTGGCATGAATCTGCCGGCCAAGCAGGGCTGAGTCGGCGGCATTGACACTCAGGCAGGCTTCGAAGCGGTCGGGCTCAGCGAGGGCGTTGAGATACTCCCTTTGGCGCGATTCGAACAACAGTCGATTGGCACCTGGTGTCAGCCAGGCGGTATGCCGCTGCCTGAATCGTCTGGAGCATCCGTTCAGCGGTAACAGTCTGCGAAGCGAATCCTGCCGACGAAATCCTTTCAAACCATGAGCCTTGATGCGACTGCGAATGACGGAGGCGATTCCCGGCTGTCGCGCGCGCCACGCGTCTCGCAGATGATAGTGTTGTCCCAGATAGAGGTGGTCGCCGAAGTCGCCGGTCATCAGGGTATCCATACCATCGTCGAGAACACGACATGCCAACTGATGCCTGAGCACGCGGTAAGGGTCGATGAACGGGGCCTGGAGCGGTGACTTCATGGCCATGAACGCATCACTGAGTGGCTCAGGTTGCCGAATCGTGACGCGTTCAGTCGCGATGCCGAGATGAGCACGGAGTGCGTCGGTGTAGCGATGCTCATTACCGGCCGGGAAATCTGCAAAATCCCAGCTGTACGCCACCGCCTTGTCGGTCTGTCTGGAGAGGCTGGCTGCGACAGCGGTCGAATCCATGCCGCCACTGACGGCCAGACCGATTTGTCCCGAGCTGCTATTCAGCGACATCATGCTGCGCTCTACCGATTCATCCATCAAGCGGATCAGTTGCTGTTCAGCATCATTCTGGTTCATCGTGCGGGCTTGAGAGTCCACATGGAACCATTGGAAGCGTTTCATGCGGACCTGCATTGGATTCAGTGTCACCGCATACATGGGCACCGCTTGCCTGATTTCATTGAAGAATGTGCTTCCGGGTTCGGCGTTTTCCAGACCCAGATGACTGGCAATGCGATGTCGGTTGAGCGTATAGCGGCGATCATTGCAGTTGAGTAAGCACTGTTCGTCAGAGCTGATCAAAGTCTGTCCTCTCAGTTGCTGATAGAACAGGCTATAAAGGCCACACATCGATCGATACAGCGTGGCATGCTGGCCCCGGATTTCAAGCATGGCGAAATGATTGTCATCAGGATTGTTCAGACGGCCTTGTGCATCGAGACAGGCGGACTCAGTCATCAACACTCTCAGGTGATCAGCCTGTTGGTTCAGATGAACAACTCCAGGGTGCTGATCGGCCAAGCTGGCAACAGGCAGTTCGGATGCCGATTCAGTCAGCATGGCCAGACTGGCGCAACGAGTGCTGAGAATAATGGGCTGGCGATCGCTGACTCGAGCCAACATGTGCTGTACCTGTCTCTCGCGAGCCTGGACAGGCGCATCCGACACGATAGCGGTCAATGCTCGTACTTTCATGACTCAGTGATTCACGTTTGGCTTGGGGCCTCGAATCAAGTTCCAGAAACCATTGAGCAGACGTCTCAGATAAAACCAGGGCAGGGTGATTCGATGGCGGATGCGATAGCGTTGGATCATGTAACGAGCCGGTGGCAGCATCAATTCCAATAGAAAGGCCAGCCGATCTGGCCATGACTGGACGGACAAGTCCTGTTTCAGTGCTTGCCATCCTCCGACCTCAACGGCGATCTGGTCTCCCGCCGCAACGGCCTGCACGAGTTGCTGGCGTTGATCAGCATCGATCAGCGGATCGAACCAGCACAGCATGGCATCGGCTTCGTGAAGCAGGGCCTCAGCCAGGCCATGCTCTGAAAACAGCTTGAGACACTGACTCTGCTGGGTACTGTCGAATTGCTGCCAGATCAGCCACAGATCAATCCACCAGATCATTCGGATGTCCTCATGATGATGGCTGACCCTGTGGATGACCGCATGGATCATGGCCAGTTCTGGAGGCAGGCAATGGGCTGTTTGAGCCGCTGCTGCAGCGTCAAACAGTGTCTGCTCATTGAGACTCGCAGCGTACACCTTGCGGTTGGAGACTGACCAGTGAAGATCGACGGCAAGATGACAGCTGCTCGAAAGCGTTCGACCATATTGCTGTTCGGAAAAAACCAGGTCAGCACCGGTAGACAGGGTTCTGAAGTAGCCACAGCGCTCGAGTAAGGCCATGGCCCTGTCTCGATGGTCGCGACGGACCAGCACATCCACGTCGCCTCTCATCCGAAGTCGCGATGCCGGGTACAGCCAGCGCCCCAGTGCCTCGCCCTTGAGCAGTATCCAGTCGATCGATGCCTCGTCAAATTGACGACTCAGGTCGACAAATGCCTGTTGTTGCATCAACCATTGAGCCGTGTACACACGGGCTGATTCGGCCACCGGTTTTTGCTGCAGTTCCGAGAGCTGAATCAAGCCTTGTAGTGACCATTCATGAACCATCAGCGTGATACCATGAAGATCCAGAAATTCGAGCAGATTGTCGCGGTCATTAGAGACTTGACTGTCGATGCACGACTGAACGGCAGAAATCAAGGACTTATCTGCCCAAATTGTTGAATTTTTGGTAAAATTGTCCAAGAGTGCTTTGATTTCAAACCATTCAGACAACATACTAGCAGTATCAGTCAGGGAGTCGGCAGAAATGCGCAGTAAACGGCAAGACGGGACGGTCATGATTCTACGTACAATTTTGTTTGCAGCGCTGTTCAGTGCGGCAACCTCGGGCATGTCGGCAGAAATCAGGGAAGATATCTCTGACGCCAAGCAGGACGATGTGTCGGCTCGCGACATTACACGTCAACTCGTCGACCGCGGCGAACATCCTGCCAACGTCGCTCAGGCCGTGTCCGAAATCTACGGCAGCTGCGACGACATTGCCAGCAGCGTTTCAGAAGCTGTCGAAGGCCGCCGGGAATATCTTGAATCGGTCGTTTCCTCGGTCTCTGCATTGGGTGAATGCGGTTGCAGTGCAGATTCATTATGGTCACGTACCCGACTGGAGTCGCGACTCAGGTTGCCCTCAACCAGACTGCTGGTAGAACTTGATCCGAGCATGGCCTGTGCGGCGGTGGCCGCTGAATCGGCCAGTTACCACTTTGCTGAAGATTCCGGCCTGATTCTTGAGGCGGCCATGCAAGCGCGTCAACCTCAGTCCATTCCCTACGACTCTTTCGGAACCTTGACCAAGGGCAATCAGGCACCAGCACAAGCTTACAAACGCCAGTCCTTCTATTGCAGTAACGATCGTGATTTGTCGGATGAATTTGAACAGCAGGATCGATGGATGGCATTTTCTCCGGGTTCTCTGCCGCAGGCTGACTGGACGCCGGATTGCGATGAGGATGACGAATATGAATCTGAGGATCGCGATGGAACTGATACCCTTCTGATTACCGAAGTGGCTATGCCGGGTAGCGGCGGTTCCTACGTAGCACTGTATAACGGCACCGATCAGCCTCAGGATCTCAAGCAGTCCGGTATCAGCTTGTCGGTCTTCTTCAATGGCGCGGCCAAGCCTGGATTGGTGGTTCCTCTGGAGGGTGTGATCCCGTCTCGAGGCCATTTTGTGGTCGGTGGATCACGCTTTGACGAAAATCAGATTGATCAGGTCGAAAGCGGTTTCAAGCTCTCACCGAACGACAGTGTCGCGATTACGCCTCCGGTGGTCAGCTATAACTGTGACGGCATTCGATCGGTGTTCGGAGGAGCGCTTCGTGGTGCCGTGCAGATCGACGATGCTGATGAAAACAGCCATCTTGTGATTCATCCGCGCGAATTGGTCAAGAACAAGGTCGCCCGACAGTTTGGTGCTCTGCAGGGCAAGACGCCAGGCTACGTGGCCGATGCAGTCGGTCAGGTGCCTCTGGATGAGGACGATCTACCGATTGCGCTGCTCGACAACGCGCTGACTCGACAGACCAATCAATGTCAGCCAGACAGCAATGAAACCGATACCTTTGCCGGCAGTTCGAACTGGACCAGCACTGCAGGTGCCAGTCTGGGGAAACCTAACAATCAATGCCGTAGCAACTGGCATGACGGGGTTCTGATTTCGGAGCTGGCCAACGGTGAAGATCAGCAAGATGCCGTCGAAATCTACAACGGTGGTCAAGGGACAATCGATCTCGGTGAGGAAGGCTACTTCCTGGAGATTTATCGTGGTGGCAATGAGCAGCCTGATGAAATTGTCACGCTCGAGGGGAAAATCTCACCTGAGCAGATTTTCCTCATCGCCAATAATGATGTGGATGACAGCATCCAGGATCTTGCCGATCAATTGACTGACGAAATTGTCCTCGATGATGCGACAGCGGTGTTGCTGGTTCGTCAGCTGACACCCGGTGGTCGCCAGTGTCGCAATTCCATTGCCGGTCTGCTGACGCTCGAGAACGTCCCGAATGTAGTTTATGTGCCGGGGCCTGATCGAACACCCGAGCCTCCCAGAGTCGATCCGATCGCCAGCCCGAATTGAGTCGACAGGCTAGTCTGATACGTTGATAGACGGCATAATTCGCCACTGAATTCAATTCGGAAACCCATTAATGCGAGTGACTATCTTTGGTACCGGCTATGTCGGACTGGTGACTGGTGCCTGCTTGTCCAACATGGGCAATCAGGTGTTGTGCATGGACCTGGATCAGACCAAAATTGATGGCCTGAAGCAGGGCGTCATTCCGATCTACGAGCCCGGACTGGATGCGATCGTTCAGGAAACCACTCAATCTGGCCACCTCAGATTCACCACTGACGCCGAGGAAGCAGTCGCCTTTGGCGAGATTCAGTTGATCGCAGTGGGTACTCCGCCCGATGAAGATGGCAGTGCCGATCTTCAACATGTGCTGGCGGTGGCAAACACCATTGGCGAATTGATGAGCGACGACAAGATCGTTGTCGACAAGTCGACTGTGCCGGTCGGCACAGCGGATCGTGTCCAGCAGACCATTCAAGCTCAGTTGGACAAGCGCGCAGTGAGGGCACATGCTGCGGTGGTCTCAAACCCAGAATTTCTCAAGGAAGGCGCTGCGGTTGACGACTGTATGCGACCAGATCGAATTATTCTGGGCTCTGATGATGAAGACGCTATTGCGGTCATGAAGGCATTGTATGCGCCGTTCAATCGCAATCATGACAAGATCATTGTCATGGATGTTCGATCGGCCGAGCTGACCAAATACGCCGCCAATGCGATGCTTGCAACCAAGATCAGCTTCATGAATGACATGGCCAACCTGGCCGAGCGAGTGGGTGCTGATATCGAACTGGTTCGCCAGGGCATCGGATCAGATCCTCGAATCGGTTTTTCTTTCATCTATCCGGGCTGCGGCTATGGCGGCTCCTGTTTCCCCAAAGACGTCAAGGCACTGGTGCGCACGGCTGGTCAGCATGATTACAACATGCGAGTGCTGGATGCCGTCGAGGCCGTCAATCAGGATCAGAAACATCGACTGTTCGAGCGGATCACGGAGTTTTATCGCGGTTTAGAGCTGTCGAGCAAGACCTTCGCTATCTGGGGGTTATCGTTCAAGCCCAATACCGACGATATGCGAGATGCGACCAGTATCGAGCTGGTTCGAGCACTCTGTGATGCAGGTGCCAGGGTGTGCGTGTTTGACCCGGAGGCCATGGACGAAGCCCGGCATGAATTCTCTGATCTTGACTCTGTGATTTACGCCGAATCCGCTCAGGATGCGGTGTCGGGAGCGGATGCTCTTGCGGTGGTTACCGAGTGGAAGTCGTTCTGGAGTCCGGACTTCGAGTTACTGGCCAAGACCCTGACTGATCGCGTCATCTTTGACGGTCGCAATATCTACGATCCAGACGTGGTTGCCGAGGCAGGCATTGCCTATTACGGGATTGGACGCGGGCTGTCTGTCTCGCGTCCAGTGATGTCTAGCTGATGCGCTCGACACTTGAACCGCTGCGTACACTGGTGACCGGCGGCGCCGGCTTCCTGGGCTCATATCTGTGTGATGCGTTGCTCGCCAAGGGTCACGATGTGGTCTGCGTCGACAATCTGTTTACCGGAAGCAAGCGAAATATTGTTCATTTGCTCAATCATGAGCGATTCGAATTCATCCGTCATGATGTGACCTTTCCGCTCTATCTGGAAGTAGATGAAATTTACAATCTGGCCTGCCCAGCGTCGCCCGTCCACTACCAGCACGATCCGGTCCAGACGACCAAGACCAGCGTGCATGGCGCAATCAACCTGCTGGGTCTTGCCAAGCGCCTGAACGTACCCATCTTTCAGGCGTCCACGTCTGAAGTGTATGGCGATCCGGCGATCCACCCACAGATCGAGTCCTATTGGGGCAACGTCAACCCGATCGGCCCTCGATCCTGCTATGACGAGGGCAAGCGCTGCGCTGAGACCTTGTTCTTCGACTATCACCGTCAGCATCAGCTACAGATCAAGGTGGCCAGAATTTTCAACACCTATGGTCCGCGCATGCATCCCGACGATGGCCGAGTGGTCTCCAACTTCATTGTTCAGGCGCTTCGCGGAATCGATATCACCATCTACGGCGATGGCAGCCAGACTCGTTCCTTCTGCTACGTCAGCGACATGATTGCTGCGTTCACAGCACTGATGGCCACTGATGCTAGCGTCACCGGTCCTGTCAACGTGGGTAACCCGGGAGAGTTCAGCATTCTTCAGCTGGCTGAGCAGGTGATCGAACTGACCGGCTCCTCGTCGAAAATCGTGCACAAGCCCTTGCCAGTGGATGATCCGGTGCAGCGCCAACCGGATATCAGCCTGGCACAACAAGTTCTGAACTGGCAGCCCGAAGTCCCTCTGAAAGAAGGGCTGATCGAGACGATCGCCTATTTCGATTCCTTGTTGTCCGGTTCAGACTCTGTAGAGAACGGCCAGGAATAAACGCTGGCCTCACGGTTACCGAGGCTGAGACGATCGATCAGGATTGTCATGGGCTGTGCATGACGCATCAGCGTTAGCTTGACAGTCTCACCCGCGTCAGTCCGACTCAGGCGCTCCAGTAGCTGGTAGGGTGTGCTCACCGGTTCGCCATCGACAGTCATCACCACATCACCGGCTTTCAGGGGACTCTGGTTTCGCTCTGAGGACAGTACCAGTACGCCATCTGTGGTATGAAAATATGCCGCCAGGCCCTCATTCAGAGCCTTCAATTCAAGGCCGGTAACAGGTCGCACGAAACGGAAGGTGTCTGGAAACGGACTGCCTCGGCCACCCGAACTTCGCAGCACATCAATATTCATCGGTTCGAAACGGCTCAACAAACCTTCAAGTTGCTTAAGGGACTCGTCGGGGACAACATTGAAGCCGGAGGCAAAACTGTCAGTTTCAGGACGATACACCAGCGGCCGTATCTTTCCATCCAGCAAGCCGACGCTCGGCGTCATCAGGGTCAGTGTCACGAGGGTGTTCATGGGTTCATTGTCGCGGACGAAATCCAGTTCGCATTGATCTCCGGATTCAGACTGCGCCATGGTCTCGAACAGCGTCGAAATACCGGTCAATGAGGTCAGCGGTGTTCCGTTGATCGCAGTGAGCCGATCTCCGACCTGCAGCCCAGCCTGATCGGCAGGCCCGTCCGCTGTCACAGCGGCCAGTCGGATACCTTTTGCATCACTCGCTGGAGAGAGCACTACTCCCAGCATGGGCCGCTGAGTGTTCAATGAACTGGGGAAAAGCCGGGACGTAAGCGGTTCAACGCGACCCGAGCCGGATAATGGCGACCGTGATGATTGTTGCTGCGTCTGTTGAATCACCCGCATTGCTTCTTGAGTCGCCCGTAGCTCCCGTTCCAATTGGTCGACGGTTTGCTGGAGTGCATTCAGGTCAGTTGACTCATCAGCCCATGTCACACTGCTCGATAGCAGCGCAGCGATCAGGATCAACCGCATAGCGTCATGCAGCACTTGTAAAGAGTATCGTGTGATCATCGAGAGTGTCTCCTAAAGTTCGTAATAAGACGGTTCATTCGAGCCAGAGATTGACACTGTGTCAGTGACATTCTCGCTGAGATTGGCGGCCGCAGCTTGTGCCTGCAAGTTCAGCAGATCCAGCAGTGTGGCCGCTCTATGCTGCTCAAGGATGAGTCGATCCTCATCACGCGTGGCCTGCAGCAAGGTTTGACCGATCGTTTCAAGCTGCTGCTGCAAGTGGTTCTCGATCAGCAAATCTTCGATCCGATAGAGCGATTCCGGCGCGACCAGCGCGTCAATCTGTACGACCAGTTTTTGGTTATAGCCTTGCCAGCGATCAATGGCTGCGGCATGGCTGTCCTTGGGCTTGAGTGTCATCATCAGAAGCAAACCTGCAGCAACACAGACAGAAGCCGCCATGGCCAGTCGCATCGTCCAGGGCTGTCTTGGTCTGCCTTGGTTGGGCTGTGGGGTGTTCAGTTGCAGTTGAATGTCTTGCCACAGCTGCTCGGGCGGCGACTGCCAGTCATTCTCTGCATAGCGGGGTCCATCACAAAGGGGTCGGTTCATGTCAATACTCTGTCATCAGTTCGTGGCTGCTCTGTCCGTCCTGCAAGAGTCGTGATTCCAGAGACTCTCGCATGCGTTGTCGAGCGCGTAGCAGGGTGGTTTTCGAAAAGCTCAGGCTCCGATTGAACTGCGTGGCAATGTCCTGATGGGGGATTCCTTCAACATCATGCATCCAGACGACTGTTCGAGCGGTGGGTCCGAGTGTCTGATAGGCCAACAGGAGCTCAGACTGGCGAGACTCGGTGAGTTCGACAGATGGCTGTGGATCGACATGGTATTCAGCAAGACTCTGGCTGCTGCTGTCCATCCGCTGCATGTCTCGCTGACGCACACGCAGGCGGTCCAGAATCGTGTTCAGGGCAATCCGACGGACCCAGGCCCAGAAGGGGGACTTGCCGAGAAATTGATGTGACTGCTCAAATACCTTGATAAAGGTGTCTTGTGTGCAATCCATGGCATCGGATCGCGACTGGGTCATTCGCAACGCCATCGTGAAGATACGGGTGCAATAGGCGTGATAAATCTGCTCTCGAGCCTTCGAATCGCCTTGTCGCAGGCGTCGGAGCAAGGACTCCTCTAGCGGAACATCAGACCAGTGTATCGGTGTTGTCATGCTGTGAAGACGTCGCAGCGTCAGATAAGGTCACATCAATCGACCGCTGACTAGTCGACATGGTTCCTCGTGACACCTAGGCAGAGGCCTCGATGAACGGTGAAGTGCTCAAGAACTGATGACAGACAACCTCAGTGTTTCCAGCTCTCTCTGGCTGATGCCGATGGCGTTGGCCACTCGGTTGATCAGGTGACCTTCCAGCGTGTGCAGTTCACCATCTGCGTAGGCTGTTGCCCACAAATCAGAGATCAGTTTGAGTTTCTGGTCCTGTGTCGCATGGTCATTGATGAGGCTGGTGTAGATTCGAATCGATACCGAACATTCAGTCTCTTCGGTCACGCTCTGAATCAACTGCCGAGTCTCGTCCTGATTCAGCTTGAAGGAAGTGCGAATGGTGTCTGCCAGTGACTGGCGTTCTTCCTGCTTGATTTCGAAGTCGGCCCGGACCATTTCCATCAGCAGCGCGCCGGTGGCAAGACGCATCTGATGCTCGACGTCCTCAGGTAGAGCAGGGCGTTTGGCATCCAGTTTCGAGCGAATGAGTTCCCAGAGTTTCAACGGTGTGATGCCGGTGCGAAGGTGGCGCCAAACTATCAGTCAGCGCCAGAACGGTCAACCGTTATGCGATTAGCGTTTGCCTCTCAAGGCCCCGAGAATTCCACGTAACAGAGACTTTCCGAACGATTGAGCAGCACTGCGTGCGATCGAACCAGCGGCCTTTTCCCACTCTGATTTACGAGCTCGCCCACTGCGTGTTCGAGTGCTGCTTCCAGAGCCTGATCGTGATGTTGGGGGTGGTTTGTCCTCGGCTTCTTGCTGAGCACGTCGTGCGGCTCGTGCCTGAAGCCTTTCATACGCCGAGTCGCGATCGATGGTGTGATCATAAACATCACTGATCGGGCTGTTGGCTCGAACAGCGGATCGTGTCGCTTCGTCTATGGGTCCCATGCGAGAGCGAGGTGGGCAAATCAGACAATGGTCGGCCATGCTCGGGATGCCCTTGCCAATCAGCGTCGAGACCAGGGCTTCGCCGACACCCATTGATGTCAGAGTGTCCCGAATATCGAGATCGGGATTTTGTACAAATGTTTCGGCTACCAGCCGAAGTGCTTTCTGGTCTTTCGGTGTGAAGGCACGCAAGGCATGCTGAACTCGATTGCCCAACTGGCCCAGAACCTCATCGGGGATGTCCTGAGGGTTCTGAGTGACAAAGTAGATGCCAACACCCTTGGAGCGAATCAGTCGAACCACTCGCTCAATCTGGTCCTGGAATGATGTGCTGGCATCATCAAACAACAGATGTGCTTCATCAAAGAAAAAGACCAGCTCTGGGGTGTCCTGGTCACCCACTTCAGGTAAATCTTCGAATAGTTCAGCCAGCAGCCAGAGTAGAAACGTCGAGTAGAGTCTCGGATTCTGGATTAACTCTCGGGCATCCAGCAGATTGATGATGCCGCGTCCATTCTCATCACGGCGCATCAGGTCCGACAAGGACAGTGCTGGTTCAGCGAACAGCTGGTCGCCACGGGCATTTTTCAGAACCAGCAGCTTTCGCTGGATAGCACCAATGGATGCGGTGGTCACTCGTCCATACTCGATCGAAATCTGCTGTCGGTTTTTGCCGGTGAAATTCAACAGTGCATGCAGATCCTTGTAATCGAGCAGCAACAGGCCCTCCTCATCAGCGACACTGAAGGCGACGTTGAGGACGCCTTCCTGAGTCTCGTTGAGGTTCAGCATGCGAGCTAACAGCTGCGGGCCGATCTCGGAGATGGTGGTTCTCAGAGGGTGTCCGGATTTCTGGTAGAGGTCCCAGAACACCACCGGCGAGGCTTCATGCCTGTAGTCGTTCAGTTCGAGAGTATCGACTCGCTTCTGAATGCCTTTTGAAGGATCAGAAGCCACTGCCAGCCCGGACAGATCGCCTTTCACGTCGGCCAGAAAAACAGGCACACCCATTCGTGAGAAACCTTCCGCAAGCACTTGAAGTGTCACGGTTTTACCCGTTCCTGTTGCACCAGTTATCAAGCCGTGACGGTTGGCGTATTTGCCGAGTATGACGGCAGGAGAGTCTCCTGCGCCAAAAAAGAGTGACGGTTGTTCAGTCATCTGATCCAGAGGTCCTTGTCTGCATTGTGGATGAGTCGCAAGGCTTATTTGAACAGGCTGCCCAGCAGACCGCCGCCTTTTTTCATCAGATCGCTCAGATCGACGTCGCCATCATTGTCGCTATCCAGCAGGCTTTCGACGAGACCAAATCCGGCGCTTTTTTGCTTCAATTGAGTGCGTTCCTGATTGAGGATTGAATCAAGAGCATCAGGCTTCTGCTTGTTGACCTTGCCGACGGCGCCCATGACCAGTGGTCCAAGGGTGGCCATCAGCTTGGTGACCGTAGCCATGTCCAGACCTGAGTTACTGCTCAACTGGCGCTCAACGTTTTGTTGTCGGCCTGAGAACAGGTGCCCCAACAAGCGTTGGTCCCCATCACTGGGTCCCTTGTCAAAAAATTGACCCAGTTGATCCAGAACTGATCCGTCGTGGTCTTTTTCGATTGCACGTCTCAAGCCTTCGGCCTGTTCGGGCTGTCGAGAGTTTTTCATGACCTGTCCAAGAATCATGGGCAATGCGACTTCGACGGCTGCACTGACTTGCCCTGAATCTGCACCCAGTCTGGCTGCCAACTTGCCCAGTTCGTTCCCTCCCAATTGGCTCTTCAGCAGATTGATAATGTCGCTCATGACGTCTCCCCGTTAATTGATGGGCACATTATGCCTTAATCTATGCAACTGGATGCACAGACAGTCGCTGCAGACACGATTGTTTTCAATTATGATGCCGATGAGACTCTCATCGGGAACGAGACTATGCGCAAACTGCAGGCTGGACTGATTCGCCATGCTCCACGAACCTTGATCGGACTGCTCGTTCTGGGCTTCATATCGGCTTGCGCGACTAATCCGGTTACCGGGAAACGAGAGCTCGGTTTGGTGTCTGAACAGCAAGAACGTCAGATTGGTGCTCAAAGCTATGCGCCCAGTATTCAGATGCAGGGTGGCAGCTATGATGTGGATCCAGAGCTGTCGGCGTATGTCAATCAGGTCGGTCAACGACTGGCTCAACACAGTGATCGACCGCTCGACTACGAGTTTGTGGTTCTGAACAATTCGGTTCCCAATGCCTGGGCGTTGCCGGGTGGCAAGATTGCCATCAATCGAGGTCTGTTGATGGAACTGAATTCAGAGTCTGAGTTGGCCGCGGTTCTTGGTCATGAAATTACCCATGCGGCGGCACGTCATGGCGCCAAAGGCATGGAACGGGGGTTGCTGCTTCAGGGCGCCATCGTGGCCACTGCCGTGGCCACTCGAGACAGCGACTACTCGCAGTATGCGGTTGGGGGCGCCTCGGTGGCCGCACAATTGCTGAACCAACGTTATGGCCGAAATGCCGAGCTCGAATCGGACTACTACGGCATGCAGTACATGGCCGAAGCAGGCTACAACCCACAAGGGGCAGTTGATTTGCAGGAAACTTTCCTTCGCCTCTCAGAAGGTCGCCGCAGCGATTGGCTCAGTGGTTTGTTTGCGTCCCATCCGCCTTCTGCAGAACGGGTCGCTGCCAATCAGCAAACCGCCGCTGAGTTGAGCCGGAATGGTGAACGCGGGGTCGAGGAATATCAGCGTGCGATGGCTTATCTGACCCGCATGAAACCGGCTTATGATCAGTATGATGATGCGCGCAAATTGCTGGCCGACTCCAAGCCCAGGGAGGCAGTAACACTGATCAATCAGGCCATTCGCACTGAACCCAAAGAAGCACTGTTTCATGGGTTTTTGGGCGATCTGGAGTTCGCGCGTGGAGATTACAACAAAGCCACTCAGCACTATTCACGTGCGCTGGACCTGAATGATCAGTATTTTAAATTCTATCTGGGTCGCGGTGAATCGTATCGCAATCTGAACAAGCCGGAGTTGGCAAAACGTGATCTGGAAAAAAGTCGTGAACTGTTGCCTACCGCTGATGCAATGACCTCGTTGGGCCTGATTGCAGAAGGCCAGGGCCAGACCGATCAGGCGCTCGCCTATTATCAGGTGGCGAGCGAATCAAAAACACCCGCAGGCAGCATGGCCACTACACACCTGGTGAGTCTGGACTTGCCGCTCAATCCGCAAAAATACATCGCCATCACCAAGGGTCTGGATCAGAGTGGCCGGGTCTATCTCGAATTCATGAACCAGACACCCGTTGCGATGATGGGCATTGAAGTCGAATTTGCCTGGATAGATGTCAACAGCAAGCAACGGGTCGAGAAGCGTCGCTATGCGCAGCCGGTAGACCCTGGAGCTCGCGGCTTGATCATGCTCGGCGGTGATCCCTATTCATCGGCCTACAATTCCCTTCAGTATCGCATCAGCAAGGCTGCAGTGGCGCGTTAGTGTACCCCGCTGTTATTCCTTTGACCTTCAGAGCGCGTCTGAGGCGACAGTGCAAGGCGCGACCCGTGGTGAATAACCAAGCTCTTGGCAAGGATGCTGCCATTGTCGGCGAGACCAGCCTTGCGGCTAACCGCTATCCGCCTCGCTGAATGTGAATGGTATAACGGCGGTGCGCACCAGCAGTGCGCTTCTCAGCAGCTGGGGACCTTGATGCTTTTGCCGGCTCGGAGTGTGTAGCGTGGGCCGGCAATATTATTCATGCTGGCCAGTTCTTTCATGCTGACGCAGCGATAGCGTCGGGCGATGCCGCTCATGGTGTCACCACTCCTGATGCGATAGGGCGCGACATCGGGTTTGTCTTCATAGGCAGCGACATGCATGGCTTCACTGCTGATTCTGATCTGTTCGTCGCTGCAGCGTTGAGCATAGTCGTCGACGATCTGTCGGGTTGCCCGAATACTGTTCCCAACATCGATGCGTTCACCGGCCTTGATGCCGGGATTGAGGTTTCTCAGAGTCCGAAACCAGCCACCTGCCAATCGATCATTGCCCAGGCATATGGTCAATTCACCCAGCGAGGCGGGGTGCTGCAAGGTCAGATCTGCCGATTGTGCCTGTTGATCATCAAACGCCAGTTTATAGTCGGCAGCATGATCGAATAGCCAGGCAGCAGCCAGCACATCGGGTACGTATTTGCGCGTATCCCGGGGCAGCGCATAGTAGAAATTCGATGACCAGAAATCGGCTTGATTGTGCTGTCGATTGAGTCGCTTCAGGCGATTCTCTCCGGCATTGTATGCGGCCAGAGTCTTGGTCAGATCCTGCCCAAGTGCCTGATACTGCTCGACCAGATAGGCTGCTGCAGCACGGCCTGCCAACTCGGGGTTGAGACGATCATCATATCCGCTCTGATTGCCCAAACCGAAGCGTGAGCCGGTGGCTCGCATGAACTGCATGGGTCCGGCCGCTCCAGCACTTGAATAGGAATGAACCCGGCCGCCCGACTCGGTCGCCATGATGCCAAACAGCAGGCTTTCCGGCAGCCCCCGCTCCTCGAATGCAGGCCACATCTGGGCTCTGAGATGGCGGTAGTTCTCATGCGTATTCATCAAATGAGGTCGATTCCAGGTCAACCAGTTATTCATGGACTCCAGAACCTGCTGTCGGTCAAGCCAGCTGCCATCGATGCTCATATCGACCTGATTCCCGGTTTGTAGGGATGAGGTCAGTTGATCAGTCGCAGGCGGTTCGTCGAATGTGTCGTTGAGCGGCTCAATTCCTTCGGCACTGGCAGGGCGATTGGCGCCTAGAAACAGTTCCTGCTGAGCGATAACAATAGATTGATAGGCAGCGAACAGATGATTGTAATCACAATCTTCCAGCAGCCTGCAGGCCAGAGCCAACTCATCAAGTGATTGCATGCTGGTCTGAATATCCTGCTCTCCAGGTGTCTGAGAGCCAGCCTCCAGACCATCCAGGTCCGACTGTATTTGTGTCACAAGGGCATCGATTCTCTGATGGTATTCAGCCGCCCTCAGCGTCGGTTGAGGCTGAGTTAGTGTCGAGGGGGCGTCCGAAGGCGGAGAATCATTGGCAGGACGATCGTCAGATCGATTCAAGCCGGGGAAGGTATTGCACGCACTCAACAGAAACAGCGAGGCAATGATCAGCCAGCGTCTTGGAAATGGATTGAACACGTTGAACAAGCTCCTAGATTCGTGAACGGAAAAGGGTGGGTGTCTAGAGATTCTGCGACATGGATTGTTCTGCCGTCATGCTGAACTGACCGTGATCATCACGAGTCGTTCAGTTGCAACAAGTCAATCAACGGGCTTGGGCTGTGTATTGCGCTACCCTGGATGTAATCAATTTCCAGGTGACTCAACACATCAATGATTTCCTGGCTTTCCACATGCTCGGCAATGGTTTCTTTGCCCATGTAATGAGAGATTTCATTGATGGTCTTGACCAGGCCCAGATCGACTGAACTGGTCGTGACTTCCTTGATGAACGATCCATCGATCTTGATGTAATCGACCGGTAGAAACTTCAGATATGAAAAGGAGGACAGCCCGGTACCGAAGTCGTCGAGAGAAAAGCGACAGCCGATTTTCTTCAACTCTTTGAGAAAGCCACTGCACTGTGACAGATTGTTGATGGCGGCTGTTTCAGTGATCTCAAAGCAGATTCTGGACGGTGGTATGTCGACTTTTTCGAATTGCTGCTTGATATAAGGCACAAATCCAGGGCGGTTGATCGTTTTACCGGAAATATTGATCGCCAATCTGGATATCTGTTGCTTGATGGGGCTGGATTCAAGCATTCTGAGCGCATTGGCAATGACCCATTCGTCCAGAAAATGAATTCGACCATAGGCTTCTGCCACGGCGATGAACTTGTCCGGTGGAATCATCTCACCCTTTGAATCGCGCATCCGGCAGAGAATTTCGTATTGCCGACGCGTTCCTTCATCGGAGTTCAGTGACTTGATCTGCTGGCCATATAACTCGATCCGGTTCTGTTCGAGGACATCATCGATCTCGAGCACCCAGGATTCGGTTTCGTCCAGAATTTTCTGATCATTCTTGCCGTTAGTACTGATGATCACCTGATCGCGACCATTCTGTTTGGCAGTGCGAAGCGAGGTCTCCAATTGATTGAGTACCGTGCCAATGCTATCGGAATTTCGATTGATCTGCGTCAGCCCGAGGCTTGCGGTTACTTTCAGATTGCTGTTCTTGCGCCGATTGTGAATGTTGGCAATGGCCTGTCGGATACTGTCTGCGGTTTCCTCGCCCTGTTTGACATCGGTCGAGGGCATCAGAACGGCAAATTCATCGGCATTCAGTCGGGCGACAATGGACTGTTCGCTGACCTGCTTCTCAATGCTCCGAGAGACATCCTGGAGCAATTGGTCGCCGGTTTCCTGGCCATAGATGTTATTGATGACTCGGAAATGATCGAGGTTGACCAGCACGGCTGTATGCACCGTATGCATCAGCTTCGATTCACCGATCTTGAGTCTCAGCAGACGACTGAATTCCTTGCGGTTGTAGGTGCCGGTCAATTCATCGTGAGTGGCCTGGTGAGCAATCTGACCGTGCAATTTGTTGACCATGCCATGCCATGAACGATCGACCAGCGACTGGTCCTGAGCATCAATCATCACCGCTCGATCGGTTTCGAAGTCATGGGCCAACTCAGTCAGGCTGCGTTCGACCACCTTGCGCCCGTTGCGGTTGACAAACACATACTGCGATCTGTCTTCACTGACCCAGGCCAGGCGAATCGGTCGTGCTTGCCCGGAAGAGTCAGGATACATCAGCCACATGTTGGTATCGATGGATTTGGCCACGTCCAACCAGTGACTCTGTTCCTGGGTCAGGTCTCGGTTTTCATCGATTCGGTCGTCATTGAAGACCGGCTCATAGGCCACATGAGGAACGTCGGACTCCGGTTCGATGAGCGCCTCATCCAGATCTTCGATCAGACGGGCGCACTGTTTTGGCGCAATGTTGTTGTCGTGCAGTCGTTCGCGAATTCGTTCAAGTAGATCGGTTCGATCTGCCTCAGAGATGATGTTGCCCTGATTATCCTGACCGAGATGGTCATCCAACTCGTCAATGACCGACAACAAGCCCTGATATTCACCATCGTCGTCACCGCGAACAATGGCTAAATCCATGAGTTCCCGCCAGCCCAGGTTCAGAAGCTGATCGATCAATTCGGGAATTTCACGTCCTGTAAATCGCTGGTCCAACGACTGATGAACCTCTTTACGGGCATTCGACAGTCGTTGCTGACCTTCACACATGTCGATGACGCGCCTGAGCTGCGTGACACGTTGACGCCGTTGGCGACTGAGCAGGGTGTTGAGTCGATCAGCGGATTCACTGAACAATGACTGATCCGGTGTGTCCAGGTTCTTGAGCCGGTCAACAATGTCGCTGATCTGCGAGATCAGTCGCTGATCATTGGGACTCATATCATCACTGGAATCAAAGCTGGAGTCGCCCAGGTTGTCGACCACTGCCCGGGCAGCATTATGCTCGTCGGTAAACAGTGGCTGTTGCTCCAGCAACACCTTGAGTAACTGAACATCGAGCTGCCCGATCCATTTTCGAGATTGATCATCCAGTGCATCATCATTCTGAATGGTGTCGACCAGTTGCTCGGCGACGCCGATGATCTGTTCATGTTCTTGCTGGATGCGCATGGCTTCCTGACTGCCAAATCGCATGCACAACGCATCATCAATCCGCTGTCTCAGCGGCTTTGCCGCGGATTCGGATTCGGATTCGTTGATCTGAAGGTCTGACAGTGCGGCATTCAGATCATTGAGTTGCAACATGGGGCCTGTGTATTCAGCAGATGTCGAGAGGCCTTCATTGGCATGCTGGGTCTGGCTACCCTGTCTGAGCAATTCCAGAAGGTCGATCACCTTGGCCGTGGCATCGGCCGGTATTCTGGGGCGTTGCTCGCTCTGGGCCATGCCATTTTCACCTGAGTCCGATGACGGAGACGTTACAGGCGACGACGACGACAACCCGATATTCGATTGCGCTGTCGATTCAGCCTGTTCGGAACGAGCTGGCTCGACCTCGTTCGAGGGCTCAGAGGTCACCGGTGCTGATCGACGCTGCGAGACCTGATGCGGCGTCAAGACAATATTGGGCAGGATATCGGCTTCGGCCAGCGTGCCATTGATGCCCTTGTACAAACTGCTGATATGTTTGTTCAGATGACTGCTGAAGGTCTTCCAGATCAACTGATTGGCGTCATGGCCAAACTCATGCGCGACCATGGCCTGGGTCAGGTAATGGTGAAATACCATAGGGTCGAGCGGATTGTTCGAGCTTTCAATGATCTGGCCGGCGACAATCCCCAATCGTGTTTCCAGCTCCATCAGAGTCTGATGGTTGCGGTTGTGAATCGCGGAGATGAATTCGGAAAAAGACAACCATTCTTCAAATTGCTCATCATCCACCAGGGCGAGCAATTTGCCCTGATCCTCCTGATGTTGCTGTTGCGCACTCTGGACGTGTCTGAAATGGCTGAAATGACTGGATATCTCTGCCAGAAAAGTGTCCAGGATCGCAGCCTGATGATTGTGCAAGGTGCTCAGCGCGTCGAAATAGAGGGTCTGCTTGCCCGGGTCTCGAGAGTCACTGGCCGCATCGAGCATGCGATGCTTGATTTCCTCAAACGCTTCTCCCAGGTAGCGACTGAAAAAACTGACGGTGCGTCGATTGACCTTGTCGATGAGTTGGCTGCGTTCGGGTTCATCAATGTGCAACTGGGCCTGAGATGAGTCGAAACCCTGCTGCTCGGCGACCTGATTGAGCTGGCTGCTGAGTTGGT
Source organism: Oceanospirillales bacterium (assembly GCA_003233095.1). Classification (GTDB taxonomy): domain Bacteria; phylum Pseudomonadota; class Gammaproteobacteria; order Xanthomonadales; family SZUA-38; genus SZUA-38. The sequence goes on from QIKT01000197.1 coordinate 37,964, forward strand.
CATGCAAGGCATCAAAGGCCACGGCAAAACCGAGTTGGGTGGAACGAATGATCCGACCTGGATATTGTTGAATTGTCTTGTCGATCGACATCTGGATGCCGATGGTCACCTGGTCTCCCGCCTGCAGACGACGCGCTATTGGGTGATCGGCGGGCTGAGTGCGATCAACCATGGTGACATAAACGCCACCTGGACTGTGGTTGTTGATCAGTACTGGAATATCTCCAGACTGCGAGATCTGCAGCCAGGCTGTATGACGCACTGAATATCGAATATGCCTGCGCTGGTTCTGTGTCGTCATCAAATCGCCTGGTGTTTGGCTGTGGTTGTCTGGACCCAACCTTCGATCATGGTAGCGCATTTGTACCCGGATGCGGAACCCGTGGATGAAAATTGCAACACATCAACCTTCTGTCCCAACAGCGCTGTTAACAAGCCGTTGAACTGAACCTCGACACGTTGTGTCATATACTCACCGATCAAATGACTGTTTGGATGGACCAATGACTCTTCCACTAGACCCGCAACCCGAATCACTCACCCCGGTTCTCGCCGGACTGTCTCGATTGTTCAGTGTCTGGATCAGCGTCTTGTTGATTGGACTCAGTTCAGTGGTGCAAGCCGAAGCTCCACAGGACAGCTACTTGCAAGGTCTGTCCAAAGTGGGCGGGGTTTATATCGGGCCGCAGCCTGATGCCAGTGCCTTGGAAGGGTTCAAGGCAGATGGTATCCAGACGGTCATCAATTTTCGCACAGCGGAGGAAATGGCCGAGTTAGCCTTTGACCCTGAGCAAATACTGGCAGCAGATGGGATTCGCTATCACCTGATCCCTACCGGCGGCGAACAGACGCCCATCGGACCTGATCAGCTACGCCAACTTGATGCCCTGATGAGCACTGTCGAGGGGCCTGTCGTGATGCATTGCCGCAGTGGCTATCGTGCCGGAGTCGTGTTGGCAGCCTGGCTGCAC